>JBCBSM010000036.1 GCA_039819165.1 Planctomycetota bacterium | reverse complement strand
CGTCGGCGAGCGAGCCGGGACGGAGCCCGTCGCCCAGGCTCCAGGTGACGTCGTACTGCCGCATGATGTCGCAGAGGTCGTCGAAGCTCTCGTAGAGCGGTTTCTGTTTGCGGTGGGCCATCATCCACTTGGCGATCAGCGACCCGCCGCGGCTGACGATGCCCGTGACGCGGTTCATCGTCAGGTGGAGGTGCTCCAGCAGCAGCCCGCAGTGGATCGTCATGTAGTCGACCCCCTGCTTCGCCTGGTGCTCGACCATGTCGAGGAAGTGCTGCGGCGTCATGTCCTCGATCTCGCCGCCGAGTTCTTCGAGCATCTGGTAGATCGGCACCGTGCCGATCGGCACGGTCGACTCCGCGATGATCGCCTGGCGGATGCCGTCGATGTTCTTGCCGGTCGACAGGTCCATCACCGTGTCGGCGCCGAAACCGATCGCGGTGTGCAGCTTCTCCAACTCACCGCCGATGTCGCTGGTGACCGCGGAGTTGCCGATGTTCGCGTTG
>JBCBSM010000035.1 GCA_039819165.1 Planctomycetota bacterium | reverse complement strand
GCACGATGACCGCGACACAGATGTTGAACGCGATGAGGACGTCCATCACCAGCGGCGGCAGCGGGACCAGGATGACCACCAGCAGCAGAATGAACCCGAGCGGCACGAGCAGACCGCGATGGCGGGCGACTGCGTCAACCCAGCGGGGATTCGGCGTATTGGTCAGGGCTCGAGCCATGTATCAACGCGGCGTCAGGACGCCAGGCGCTCCTCCAGGCGATAGACGTAGGCGAGCACCTCGGCGACGGCCTCGTAGTGCTCGACCGGAACTTCGCGGCCGATCTTGACCTGCGCGTACAGTGCCCGGGCCAGCGGCGGCCGCTCCACGATGGGAACACCGTGTGCCGCGGCGATGTAGCGAATGCGCAGGGCCAGGTAGTCGGCGCCCTTGGCGACCACGCGTGGGGCGCCCATGCGATCGGCGTCGTACTTCAGCGCGACTGCGAAGTGTGTCAGGTTGGTGACGATGACGTCCGCCTCGGGAACGTCGCGCTGCAGGCGCT
>JBCBSM010000034.1 GCA_039819165.1 Planctomycetota bacterium | reverse complement strand
CAAGGATGCGGGCCTCGAGGTCGGGGGCGCCGGTGTTCAGGGCGTGGTCCTGCAGGAACCAGGCGACGTAGCGGTCGAAGTCGGGGCGCGTCTCCCGCACCTGGCGGAAGGCCTCGGTGACGCCCAGTTCCCGCACATTGGCCGCGATGTGGTGAAAGTCGATCGCGCCGAAGAGGACCGCGGGCTTGCCGAGGAAGAACCCGAGGAAGGCGACGGCCGAGGTCTCCGCCACCACATAGGCCGCCCGGGGCAGGAGCCGCTCCATTGGCTCCTCCGAGAGCGTTAGCCGCGGCTCCCGCGCCAGCCGCCGGCGGAGGGCGGCCCGCTCCCAGGGGGCATAGCGCCACTTCGGGTGGAGCGTGGCGACGACCGGCAACTCCCGCTCCTCGGCCAGCACGTGGTCGAGCATGTCGAGCGGTCGCGCCGCCTGGTGCGGGTAGCGCCAGCCGAGCGCGCCCTGAAGCGGCACATAGACGAAATCCCGCGCCCCGGCGCCGGCCCGCG
>JBCBSM010000033.1 GCA_039819165.1 Planctomycetota bacterium | reverse complement strand
ATAGGCATCGTTGCGCTGGTTCTTTTGGTCCTGCAGGAACTGGTCAAGGAGGTATCCGTTCGCGGCATGGATCTCGACGCCGTCGAAGCCGACAGCCTTGGCCGCCTCCGCGGCGAGACGGAACTCCTCCTTGAGAGTGGCGATACCCTCGAGCGTCAGGGCCTCGGGCTCGGACGTGTCTGCGAAGCCCGCCGCAGTAAAGGTTTGGGCTCCCGCGCGGATGGCGGACGGCGCGACGCGGCTGGACTGGCTGCCCCTGCCCTCCGGCGCGGGGACGGATTCCGACCGGCGCGTCGCGCTGGTGACGCTCGACCTGCCGGGCAAGTCGGCCAACCTGCTCTCCGAGCGGGTCATGGACGAGATCGCCGGGCGGCTCGACGAGGTCGACGCCGCGGGCGACGCCGCGGGGCTGGTGATCGCGTCGGCCAAGCCGGGCGTCTTCATCGCCGGCGCCGACCTCACGGAGTTCGCCGCCGGCATCGACTGGCCCTCCGACAAGATCGT
>JBCBSM010000032.1 GCA_039819165.1 Planctomycetota bacterium | reverse complement strand
AGTTCAGCCCGGTGAAGATCGAGCTGAACCCGAGGATGAACACGCCCATCGTCGCGAAGATCACGCTCGTCGAGGTGGACGTGCTGTAGGGCGTGTAGAAGGTCCACCCGGTGTCGAGCCCGGAAGTGAGCAGCGTTGCAATGAAGAACAATGCGCCCACGCACCACAGGTGGAAGCTAGCGAGGTTCAGCCGCGGGAACGCCACGTCCTTCGCGCCAAGCATCATCGGCAGGAACACGTTGCCCAACGCCGCAGGGATGCTCGGGATGATGAACAGGAAGGTCATGATCGCGCCGTGCAGCGTGAACGCCTGGTTGTAGGCGTCCTGCGACTCTTGGACGTTGTCGCTGACGAGGTTCGGCGTGCCGTCGAGCAACTCGAGACGGACATGTCCCGCGTAGTAACCGCCGAGCAGGAACGCGGTCATCACGCCGCATAGGTACATCACGCCGATCCGCTTGTGGTCGAGCGTAAAGACCCACGACATGACCCCCTGCCAGAAGGTCG
>JBCBSM010000031.1 GCA_039819165.1 Planctomycetota bacterium | reverse complement strand
CGGTCGAGGAGCTGTCCGACCACAGCGGTCCCGAGAAAGCCGGTGCCGCCCGGGACGGCCACCGAGAGATTCGCGAAGTCCTGCACGCGCCGGAACATACACGACTCCTCGGGCCGGTCGCCGGCGTGGGTGGCTGAGTCTACGCAGTCGTCAGGCAGTGCGCGGGAGGCGGTCCGGGACCGACTCGGTCGTTGCGGCGAGGGTCTCCCGCAGGCCCTCCCGAAGGGTGACCCGGGGCGCGAAGCCCAGGCGGGCGGCGGCCCGCTCGAGGGAGGGATAGTAGGTGGCCGGGAGTCCCCGGCGTCGGACCCCGGAATCTCGCCGGGCCGGTCGCCGCCCAGGTTCGACGCCGACCAGCTCGGCGATCTCGGCCGCGAGTTCCGCGAACGCGCTGACAGGATTTCCGAGACGCTGGACCTGCGGCGCCAGCAGATCGAGGCGGCCGAGCAATCCGGCGCCGCTTCGCTCGATGCGCTGCGGCGGGCGGCCGAGTCGCTGGAGACCGCGCTG
>JBCBSM010000030.1 GCA_039819165.1 Planctomycetota bacterium | reverse complement strand
GGCGCCGCGGTCGAGGCTCGCGTAGGCGCCGCGGTCGCTGCCGCCGGAGAGCACGTCGGCGTTCACCGGGGGTTCGCGCACCCCGTTGAGGGGCTCCGCCCGCAGACCATAGGCCCATGAGCGCCAGGTCGAGCCGGCGTCTTCGGTGACGTAGAGGTAGGCCGTGGCGTCGTCCTGCCGGTAGCCGTTGAGGGTGACGTAGGCGCGGTCCTGCTCGACTCGCGACGCGACGACACGGCTGACCCAGCGGTCCCGCGGCAGCCCGCCGCCGACGTCGCTCCAGGTCGAGCCGCCGTCGGCGGTGAGCCACAGCTGGCCGTCGTCGGTGCCGACCCACAGGCGGCCGAAGTGCAGCTCGCTCTCGGAGAACGTGGTGATGGTGGCGAAGGGGACGTCGCCGCGCTCTTCGGCGCGGGTCAAGTCGTCGCTGATGGCGGTCCACGTCTCGCCACGGTCCATGGAGCGATAAAGCTTGTTAGCGCCGAAGTAGAGGATGTCCGGATTGTGGCTC
>JBCBSM010000029.1 GCA_039819165.1 Planctomycetota bacterium | reverse complement strand
GGCGGTCTGACCCTGCTGGTCTTCGTCCTGGCGCTGACGCCGGGCGGTGCCGGCCATCTGGTGCCGGTCGCGGCGCTGGGCTTCGGTCTCGGCCTGCAGCTCGTGCCCTCGGCGCTCGGCGTGCTCTATTTCCGGCACATCACCGAGACCGGCGCCTTCGCCTCCCCCGGCCAGCCCGTCCTCACGCTCTCCTCGGCCCAAGGCCTCGAGGCCCGCTTCGAGCTCCCCGAGCGCCACGTCGGCGCCATCACCCAGGGCCAAACCCTCACCCTGACCTTCCCCCAACGCCCCGGCGCCGCGCCCGTCCCCGCCACCGTCGTCACCGCAGGCCAGGCGGCCCTTGGCGCAGGACGCCTCTTCCCCATCGTCGCACACCTGCCCGCGCGCCCCGACGTCCTCCCCGGCATGACCGTCGCGGCCGCGCTCCCCATGCCCGCCCGCGACGTCTTCACCGCCCTGCCCGACGACGCCGAGGGGACGCCCAGCCGCGGCTGGGCCTACAAGACCGTCAAGAC
>JBCBSM010000028.1 GCA_039819165.1 Planctomycetota bacterium | reverse complement strand
GAGCCTGGACTGGAACTTCGGCGAGGGCCATCAAGGCGAGCTGTTCGACGCCTACGGGATCGAGCCCGACGCCCAGCGCATCGAGTACTACCGCGCGCTGTGGGACGCCGAGTCGTGACCCAGCACCGAGCAGGCGCCCGCCCGATCGATGCGACCACGAGCCGCGAGCCATGCGAAACGTGCGCCGGGCGATACTGACGCAGTGGAGATCCGCGAACTCTCCGACAGCGACGCCGCCGCGCTGATCGCGCTCTACCGGGCAGTGCTCCCCGACTCCCCCACGGCCGAGAACGGCAGCTTCGACGCTGCACGCGCTTTCCTCGTCGACCCGACCTCGTTCGTGCTCGGCGCGTACGACGACGACGAACCGGTCGGGCTCGCCTGGGGTGTCCAGATGAGATCGCCCAGCGGACGGTTGACGTCGTACCTCCACGAGCTGGATGTGCGCGGGCACTGGCGTCGCCGAGGCATTGGCGCGGCGCTCGTTCGGACGGCGATGGACGTTGCGCGACGGCATGGC
>JBCBSM010000027.1 GCA_039819165.1 Planctomycetota bacterium | reverse complement strand
CAGTCGATTGATGACGTACGACAGACCGTTCGAGCGGCTGTCGAGATACGGGTGGTCGATCTGCTGAACGTCGCCGGTGAGGACGATCTTCGTCCCTTCGCCGGCCCGCGTGATGATCGTCTTCACCTCGTGCGGCGTGAGGTTCTGGGCCTCGTCGACGATGAAGAACAGCCGTTGCAGACTGCGGCCTCGGATGTACGCCAGGGGCGTGATCTCGAGCTTCTGCTGCTCGAGCATCTCCTGGATCTTGCTCGCGGAGTCCGGGTTCTGGTGCCGGATCACCGTCAGGTTGTCGTACAGCGGTTGCATGTAGGGGTCGAGCTTCTGGGCCACGTCGCCCGGCAGGTAGCCGATGTCGCGGTTGCTGAGCGGGACGATCGGCCGGGCGAGTAGCACCTGCCGGTACTGGGAGCGGCACTCGAGCGCCGCCGCGAGCGCGAGCAGCGTCTTCCCCGAGCCCGCCTTGCCGGCGAGCGTGACGAGTTTGACGCTGTCGTCGGTCAGCGCCTGCAGGGCGAAC
>JBCBSM010000026.1 GCA_039819165.1 Planctomycetota bacterium | reverse complement strand
CGAGGCCTGGAGGGCGATATCGGCATCCTGCTGGTGTCGGTCTACGAAGGCGGACCAGCGGACCAGGCCGGACTCGAACAGGACGACGTGATCCTCGAGATCAACGGTGAACCCATCCTGTCCCGCCGGCAGGCGCTGCTGATCGTCGCCGGGACGAACCCGGGCGATGAAGTCGGCATACGCGGCTGGCGCGACGGTGCGCCGTTCGATACGACGGTCATCGCCGGCGAGCGGCCACCGGACGATCCGTTCTGACGGGTACGTGCTAGCGCGTTAGCGGGCGACGCGACGAATCGTCGCGCCGAGCTGACCCAGCTTTTCCTCGATGCGCTCGTAGCCACGATCGACGTGATAGATGCGGTCGACCAGGGTCTCACCCTCGGCGGCGAGGCCCGCCAGCACCAGGCCCGCCGACGCCCGCAGGTCGGTCGCCATAACAGGCGCAGCGGTCAGGCGATCGACGCCGTGGATCACCGCTGTGTTGCCCTCGAGCCGGATCTCGGCGCCCATGCGCTGCAGCT
>JBCBSM010000025.1 GCA_039819165.1 Planctomycetota bacterium | reverse complement strand
GGTACCGAGGGTGATATTCGCAACACCCGTGAGAAGGAAACCGTTCCGGGCATGAACGCTCAGCTTGACGAGCTGCGCAAGGAGCTGCCGCGATTCGAGGCGGAGCGCGATCGATACACGCGGTACTTCGAAGTGGAGCGTGATCGCAAGCAGGTCACACTCACGCACGAGGGCATCGCCGAGGCGCAGAAGAAGGCTGATGTCGGCTCCTTCTACGTCGGAGAGAACACCGATCTGCCCCACCTGCTCGGCCAGGCGCTACGGGCCCATGTGATCTATGAGCGTGACACGGACTACGTGATCATGCCCGTGCCCGATCAGAACACAGGACGCACCGATGCCGAGGTCGTCATCGTTGACTCCAACACCGGCCGTCCGATGGTGGGGCGGCAGTGGTCCGACGGCCTGCACCAGGCGTGCCAGGCGAAGGAAGGCCTGCGCATCCGCCCGGAGACGCAGACCGTCGCGTCAATCACGATTCAGAACTTCTTCAAGATGTACAAGCGTCTTGCGGGTATGAC
>JBCBSM010000024.1 GCA_039819165.1 Planctomycetota bacterium | reverse complement strand
CCGACATCTGGAATATGCACCCCAAGATTGCAGAGCGCTACCGGTTGCTCGCCGAGCAGGCCTGACCCGCGGGGCTTTCCCCGGCTGGGGTGCCCAACGCGGCAATCGTCGCCGCCCGAGACGGGCCAGAAGCCGCGATGACCGCACTACATTTGGGTCGAATCTGCACTACAAAGGTCGTTTCGTCGTCCCGGCGATGTAGTGCATGATTCAGCAGAGTCTCGTAAGTGCTTTATTTTTTCGAGACTTCTGAAAGCGGGTGACCGGAGTCGAACCGGCGACATTCAGCTTGGGAAGCTGACGTTCTACCACTGAACTACACCCGCAAACTATTGTTGAACAGTGCTTTACGCAGAAAAGGCATTGATAAGAGTCGTGCGGACGGGTTCACTTGCACGACATCTATTGGATCCATCAACTAGAGTATACGCCGAATTCCGTCTGATCGTCTTCGCTGACGGGTTCGGCCAAGCAGAACGTCCGCGTCAAGAGCTGCACTTTCTGGAGACTTGACATTACCTCTAC
>JBCBSM010000023.1 GCA_039819165.1 Planctomycetota bacterium | reverse complement strand
ATAGATAGATAGTTGGGTCGTATTCGCGTACCGGCACTCCTTCTCTGACTAGTAGGAATGGCTCACTCTCCTGTGAGACACTGGCACCTGCATACAACGGTACATGTCAACAACAACAACAACAGCAGCAGCAGCAGCAGCAACAACAACAACAACGAGGAAGAGCAACGTGCAGGTTCGCGTGGAGTGCCTTGCTCCTTACTTGTTGTGTAGGACTCGCGCTCGAGGTCCCACATCTGCACCCATAGGTAGCTCCCAACTTGGCACTGCTGCCCGTCCACCTGCAGCTCCACCAGCTCCCTGCACGCAAACAACGCAACAACAACAACAACAACAACAACAACAACAACAACAACAGCAACAGAGGGACACTCAGACGCACGTCTCATACAGTCCGTTCACCGTCATCTCTCAACGGCATCTCGCGCGTACCCTTTTGGCACTTCCACGGTCGCGTCGGTGCCCAGCTGCAGTTGCTGCGGCTGCGCGCGGCTTTCGGGCGGCGCGCAGAGCAGCAAGAGCGCCGCGG
>JBCBSM010000022.1 GCA_039819165.1 Planctomycetota bacterium | reverse complement strand
CCAGTACAGAAAATCTTTTATTTATCGGGCTTACGTGAACCACAGGTTTTGGCCACGTCCGCGCTGCCTGTTTTTTAGGCGGGGGTCAGTCCGCGGTACAATTCTTGAACACGCTGGGACTGCGATCGGCGAACGGTTTCGAGCGTCAGCTTATTGATCCGGAAGACGGCCGCGTCTTCGGGCAGCAGCTGGCAGTGCTCCTGGATCACCGAGTAGAGGAACTTGAACGCGTCCCGCGGCTGGTGCATCTGGTCGAGGGCGTCGATGATCGCCTCCCGGCCGACGCCGGGCTCGAAGAAATCCATCAGCGTCAACGGCTCGGCCTGGCCGGCGGTGCGGCAGGCGTTGAGCCGGCTGCTGCACAGGTCGTACAGCGTCGCCCCCGACCACGTGAGCCGATCGATCATGTTCTGCTTGTCGAGGCGGGCCTCCTGGAAAAAACTCGGCCCCTCTTTGTTGAGTAGGTAGCTCAGCTCGATGGGCAGCAGCAGCTTGAGGCCGATGCCTTCCTGTTTGAGGAACTTGTTGTCA
>JBCBSM010000021.1 GCA_039819165.1 Planctomycetota bacterium | reverse complement strand
AGCAACCACAGCCCCGGGGCGCAACGACGCACGCCCGCGAGACTAGCAGTCGAGGGCAGCCGCGCTAGTTCGGCTTGACCTCGAAGGGCACCTCGCGCGCGACCGCCACCCCCGAGACCTCATCCTTGACCAGGAACGCCGCCGTCCAGTGGCCGGGCTTCGGGTTGTCGATCGTGAGGTGCAGGACCGCCACGTCCAAGTGCTTCGGATCGACCTCGTGCACCTGCCGACCGCCGAAGCCTTCGACCCGCTCTGGCGCTTCGCGGGCCATCGCGCCCTCGGCACGATCTTCCTGCTCGACGCGCGGGTCGGCCTGTCCGCGGCGGGCCTCGCGCCGATCGCCGAGGCCCTGTCCCAGCCGACCGGGGCACGGACCTTCCACGTCGTCCTGCTCGGGGAGGGCGAGCCCTCCGACGCGGGGGGCGACGACCAGATTCGCGTCTCGGCGACGTACCACGGCGGCGGGGGCACGCTGAAGGGGGCCGTGCACCGCGAGGTCGTCGTGCGCTTCGACCTCGCGCCGGGCCTGCACATCTAT
>JBCBSM010000020.1 GCA_039819165.1 Planctomycetota bacterium | reverse complement strand
CGATGTTCACCGGTCCGACGAAGTCGTCCGGGCCGTTCATCATCCGCAGCATTCCCTCGACCAGGTCGTCGCGGTAGCAGAACGACCGGGTCTGCGAGCCGTCGCCGAACACGGTGATGTCCTCGCCCTCCAGCGCCTGGCGGATGAAATTCGACACCACCCGGCCGTCGTTCGGGTGCATCTTCGGCCCATAGGTGTTGAAGATCCGCATGACCTTGATCCGGATCTGATGCTGGCGGTGATAGTCGAAGAACAAGGTCTCGGCGCAGCGCTTGCCCTCGTCGTAGCAGGCGCGGGGACCAATCGGGTTCACGTGCCCCCAGTAGGTCTCGCCTTGGGGATGGATCCCCGGATCGCCGTAGACCTCGGAGGTCGAGGCCTGGAGCATGCGCGCGCGCGTGCGCTTGGCCAGACCCAGCATGTTGATGGCGCCGTGCACCGAGGTCTTCACGGTCTGAACCGGGTCGAACTGGTAGTGCTTGGGCGAGGCCGGGCAGGCGAAGTTGAAGACCCTGTCGACCTCGACGAAGAGCGGGAAGGTCAC
>JBCBSM010000019.1 GCA_039819165.1 Planctomycetota bacterium | reverse complement strand
CGTGGGACGACCGCTCCGGCGATCGGCTCCGCGAATGGCTCGGCATCACACGCGAGCAGTTCTACGACCCCAAGCTCTTCGCGCACGTGCCGATGGGCTTCTGCTATCCCGGCAAGGGCACAAGCGGTGACCTCCCGCCCCGACCCGAGTGCGCGCCGCAGTGGCATCGCCCGCTGCTCAACACGCTGCGCAAGATCGAGCTCACGATGTACATCGGGAAGTACGCGCTCGATCGCTACCTGCCCGGCGAGTACGCATCGATCACCGACGCCGTGCGCGCGTTCGAGGGACTGCTGCCGATTCGCATTGTGCTGCCGCACCCGTCGCCGCGAAACAACATCTGGCTCAAGAAGAACGCGTGGTTCGAGAAACGGGCGCTGCCGGCGCTGCAGGCCCGGATCGCGGATATGACGAACGGATAACGAACCGCAAGGGTAGCCAACAGCCGCGGCCCGATAACCTGTCTTTGTCGAACAACGCAATCTCGCGCCCGGCGATCCGTTCGGCTCGGCGAACACCCGGAGGACGCACCATGCCGCGCAGCACCATCACGCCC
>JBCBSM010000018.1 GCA_039819165.1 Planctomycetota bacterium | reverse complement strand
AGGCGTACTACGACGGCTGGAAGCTCGGCCTGAAGGCGCTGGCGATCTACCGCGACGGCTCGAAGGACAGCCAGCCGCTCAACACGAAGCTCGACGGCGAGAACGCCGACGAGGCGGAGGCGACGACGCCGAAACCGCGCCGCGAGCGGTTGCCCGACACGCGCCAGAGCGTGACGCACAAGTTCAGCGTCGCGGGGCACGAGGGCTACATCACCGTGGGCCTCTAC
The DNA here is from genome assembly GCA_039819165.1 of Planctomycetota bacterium. Taxonomy (NCBI): domain Bacteria; kingdom Pseudomonadati; phylum Planctomycetota; species Planctomycetota bacterium. The sequence continues at coordinate 330 of JBCBSM010000018.1, read as the reverse complement.
CCCGACGGCCGCCCGGGCGAGCTGTTCATCACCATGGCCAAGGAGGGCAGCACCATCGGCGGTTTGATGGACGCCTTTGGCACGAGCGTCTCGATGAGCCTGCAGTACGGCGTGCCGCTGGAGGACTACGTCCGCAAGTTCTCGCACATGCGGTTCGAGCCGCAGGGGCACACCAAGAACCCGGACATCCGCATCGCCAAGAGCATCATCGACTACATCTTCCGCTGGCTGGGGATCGAGTTCCGGCCCGGCTACAAGGAGGTGTCGCTGGGCGGCAAGCCGCCCGAGGGGCCGGGGTCCCCGCCCGCCGTCGAGGACGAGCCCACCGAG
>JBCBSM010000016.1 GCA_039819165.1 Planctomycetota bacterium | reverse complement strand
AGGTCAGCAAGATGTCGCCCTCGCGCACCGCGGCGCGTTCCGCGGGCGATCCGCGGAACACCCGCTCGACGAGCGCTCCGGCCAATCGGGGCAGCCCCGCGGAGCGGGCCCGCTGCTCGTTGAAGCGGTCGTCAAACTCCACGCCGAGCCAGCCGCGTGTCGTCTGGCCGTTCTCGATGAGCTGTTCCGCGATCCGCGTGGCGAGGTTGATCGGGATCGAGAAACCGATCCCCTCGTTGCCGCCGCTCGAGCTGGCGATCGCGGTGTTGAGCCCGATCACCCTGCCGCGCAGGTTCACTAGCGGCCCGCCCGAGTTGCCCGGGTTGATGGCCGCGTCGGTCTGCAAGAAGTTCTGCAGCTCGACCTCGCCGTCTCCCAGGTCGAGGTTGTAGCGTCCTTTCGCGCTGATGATGCCCCGCGTCACGCTGTGGCTGAGGCCGAACGGGCTGCCGAACGCGAGCACCGGGTCGCCGATCTCCAATCCGTTGCTGTCGCCCAGCCGCGCCGGCGTGAGGCCGCCGGCCACGCCCGACGGGACCGACAGCACCGCGACGTCGG
>JBCBSM010000015.1 GCA_039819165.1 Planctomycetota bacterium | reverse complement strand
AGCCGTAGTTCAACAGCACGCCTTGGTCGGCCTCGAGTTCGGCGCGGTAGGCCTGCCACTTCGCGACGCGGTTGGTGGACTCTCGGCTGGCGAGCTCCGCGAGCCGCTGCCGTCCGAGGAACTCGACCGGTCGCGCCCCCACGAGGCGCGTGCTCCCCGAGAGGTCCGTACGCAGCGCCTGCCCGATGCGGAGCGTCCTGACGAGGCCCGCGCCCGCGGCGGGGAGGGTTCCCGCCCTCGGTTCGAGCCGCACCTGGCCGTCGAGCACGTGGACTTCGTCGCCGGACGACCCGACCACGACCGCGAACTCGGTGCCCAGGTCGGTGAGTCGGGCCGTCGGTGTGTCCACGACGTAGCCTTCCTCGCCGGGGGGGACGCGCACCGCCAGCCCTCCGTACTCCAGGACGCCCTTCACAGTGCTGGTCAGCGTAAACTCGGCGGGGCCTTCGATCACCACGACGATGCCGTTCAGCAGTCGCAGCTCCATGAAGCCGCGTTCCAGGCGGACGGTCTGCCCTGCCAGGAGCTTCGACTCGGTGTCGACCGACCACGTCTCGTC
>JBCBSM010000014.1 GCA_039819165.1 Planctomycetota bacterium | reverse complement strand
GCTCGGCACGCCCGCCAAGGCATTCAGACAGGAAGTTCTCGGCAATCGCGAAGAAGGCGATCGAATTGGTGGGCTTGGCGAAGCCGTGGCCTTCATCGGGATAAAGCACGTAGGTTACCGGAATGCCGGCTTCCTTCATCGCATTGACGATCTGGTCGCTCTCGGCCTGCTTGACGCGCGGATCGTTAGCGCCCTGCGCAATGAGCAGCGGTTTCACGATCTGGTCGGCCTTGTAGAGCGGGCTTGCCGCCTTGAGCAGCGCGAGGCCTTCCTCGGTGTTGGGATCGCCCATGCGTTCATGGAAGATCTTCACCAGCGGCTCCCAATAGGGCGGAATCGTCCCGAGCAGCGTTTCGAGGTTCGACGGGCCTACGATATCGACCCCGCAGGCAAACTTCTCAGGCGTGAAGGTCAGCCCAGCGAGCGTCGCATAGCCGCCATAGGAGCCGCCCATGATCGCGACCTCGTCGGCAATCGCGATGCCTTCATTGATCGCCCAGTCGGTCGCATCGATGAGGTCATCGTGCATCTTGAGGCCCCATTGCAGGTTGCCGGCATTGA
>JBCBSM010000013.1 GCA_039819165.1 Planctomycetota bacterium | reverse complement strand
CGCTGCATGACCTCGATCACCCTGGGCAACACCTGGACCCAGTGCCGCCACCTGCTCGGCTACGCCCGCGGCGATTCGGGACAGACCGTCGTGCTCCGCAACCGCATCACCCAGGGCGGCCGCGACTTCGCCAGCGGCTGCGTCCGACAGGCCCAGCACGACCAGGACGTCCTCACCGTCTACGGCCTGATCACCGGCAAAGGCAACTGGCACGGGACCCTCGATCGCCCCGCCGACGGCGTGTTCAAACTCGAACGCCTCGCGTTCCGCTACGAGCTAATCGGTGCCGACGCCGAGGCCGAACAGACCGACGGCCACACCTTCCTCCTCCACGCCGACGGCGTCGGCGCTCGCGTCGTGACCGGCCCCGCGGTGATCGCGGGCCAACCCGCCGAGTGGCGCAGCGAAGTCCGCGGAGGCTGCGCCGCGGTCGTCTGCGAGATGCCCCTGCCCGCCGACCTCATCCCCAGCACCCTGCCCCAGCTCGGCCCGACCTACGGCGTCGCCGGCGTGCACTGGTACGACGCCAACGACTCGCCCCCATCGGCACCCGCCCCGACC
>JBCBSM010000012.1 GCA_039819165.1 Planctomycetota bacterium | reverse complement strand
TCCTTGGTGGCTTGGCGCTGCGAGTCGTTGAAGTAGGCCGGGACCGTGATGACCGCGTCGGTCACCTTCTCGCCGAGATACGATTCGGCGGCCTCTTTCAGCTTGGTGAGCACCATCGCCGATATCTCTTGCGGCGAGTAGGACTTGCCGCCCGCTTTCACCTGGATCAAGTCGTCGGTTTTGTCGACGCTGTAGGGGACGAGTTTGAGCTCTTCAGCGACCTCGTCGCCGCGCCGGCCCATGAACCGCTTGATCGAGAAAATCGTGTTCTCAGGATTGGTGACCGCTTGTCGCTTGGCCGCCTGGCCGACGAGTCGCTCGTCGTTCTTCGCGAAAGCGACGACGGACGGCGTGGTGCGCGCGCCTTCTTGGTTGGCAATCACTTCAGGCTTGCCTGCCTGCATCACGGCTACGACCGAGTTGGTCGTGCCGAGGTCAATTCCGATGATCTTACCCATCTGCTTCAGATCCTCCTTGCTGCGCTCGGGTGAGCGTCCCTCCCGCTTCGTCTTTAGTGTACATCAAGTAGCAAACCTTAGTCGCCTATTGTCAACATATGGATGCAAGGAAGTTGAA
>JBCBSM010000011.1 GCA_039819165.1 Planctomycetota bacterium | reverse complement strand
GATAACGCAGGGGGTCGTGTGTGGGGTGCTTGAGTGAGGGGGTGGGAGTTGCTGCAGGCCATAGCGATAAGAGTGGTGAAGTGCCACAACAACAACAACAACAACAACCTTAGCGACAGCAGCGAAGGTCCCAAACAGCGCGACTTGCATAGCGAGTGGCAGATGAGAAGGAAGGTGCCCCACAAACCAGCCGACATGTCGCGCCCTTGCTAAGTCGCAACGCAAGCACCACCGCTTACAACGTCAACACCGCCACCACCATCAATACCACCACCAACCAACAACAACAACAACAACAACAAGAACCGCAACCACAACCACAACAAACCGCACGTAGCATCTTGCTCCACCGGCTGGTCCTTCCATATCTCTTCTGCTACTAGTCGACACATGTCGTCCGACTACAGCAAGCTGAGCAGCCGCCCACGTCAGAAGCTACGAGGAGCTACGAACAACAACACCAACAACACCACCAACAACACCAACACCAACACCAACAACAACAGCAGCAGCAGCAGCAGCAACAACAACAACTGCCACTAGAACAAAGGACACTCACGCTGTTGCTGTCATTGGTATGGCTGTTG
>JBCBSM010000010.1 GCA_039819165.1 Planctomycetota bacterium | reverse complement strand
CTTCCCGCGTGCGGTAGAAGTCGCGGGAAGCGATCGAGGGGAACTTCTACGTCGGCATCATTCACCGGCTCGATCGGCCCGTAACCGGCGCCATCGCGTTCGGGCGTCACGCCCGCGCGACGCAGCGGCTCGCGCGGCAGTTCCAAGAACGCACCGTCGGCAAGACGTACTGGGCGCTCGTCGAGGGCCGCGTCGCGCCCGACGAGGGGACGTGGACCGACATGCTCCACAAGCGGCACGGCATGGCGCAGGCGATCGTCGTACCGGAGGACGACCCGCGCGGCAAGCGCGCCGTGCTCCACTACGCCGTCCGCTGGGCGAGCGACGCGATGAGTTGGCTGGAGATCCAGCTCGAGACCGGCCGCACGCACCAGATCCGCGTGCAGGCGGCGTCGCGCGGCCACGCGGTGGTCGGCGACCACCAGTACGGCGCCACGCGGCGATTCGGCGAGGAGCACGAAGACGAGCGCGCGCGGCAGATCGCCCTGCACGCCCGATCGCTGGCGTTCCGCCACCCGATGCGCGACGAGTCGGTCGAGGTCACCGCGCCGCTCGGCGAGGCGTGGCGCGAGGCGCTACCCGAAGCGTTCGACGAG
>JBCBSM010000009.1 GCA_039819165.1 Planctomycetota bacterium | reverse complement strand
GCCGCGCCGCCCGGATCTGAAGCTGATCATCACCTCCGCAACCATCGACGCAAAGCGGTTTGCCGAGCACTTTGCCGGCCCAAAGGGGCCGGCGCCGGTCATCGAAGTCAGCGGGCGGTTGTATCCGGTCGAGGTGCGCTACCGCCCGATCCAGCGCGACGAGAAAGACAAGGAGCGCGATCTTTACGAAGCGCTCGTCGATGCGGTCGATGAACTCGCCCGCGAAGGCCCGGGCGACGTGCTCATCTTCCTGCCGGGCGAACGCGAGATTCGCGAGGCGGCCGAGGCGCTGCGCAAGCACCATCCGGCGCATACCGAGATCCTGCCGCTCTTTGCGCGCTTGTCCGTGCAGGAGCAGGAACGTGTGTTCCGGCCGTCCAACGCACGCCGCATCGTGCTGGCGACCAACGTGGCCGAGACCTCGCTCACGGTGCCGGGTATTCGCTACGTGGTCGATACGGGGCTGGCGCGCGTCAAGCGCTATTCCTATCGCAACAAGGTCGAGCAACTGCAGATCGAGCCGGTGTCGCAGGCTGCGGCCAACCAGCGTGCCGGTCGTTGCGGCCGGGTGGCCGATGGCGTCTGCATTCGCCTGTA
>JBCBSM010000008.1 GCA_039819165.1 Planctomycetota bacterium | reverse complement strand
ACGGGGACGGCGATGTCCGGGTTCGCTTCCTGGAACGCGATCGCGTCCGCGCGCTGGCGCGAGCGCGACGTGCGCGCGGCGTCGAAGTACTCGAACGTGCCGACTAGAAAACCGCTCTCGCCGAGGCCGACGCCGCCTTGCAGGCCGGCGCGGTAATTCTCTCCGTCGCCGGCGTAATACTGCCCGAACTGGCCGAAGCCGCGCAGGCCGCCCAGGCCGCGGCGCGCAAGCGCGTCAAGCAGGACGTGCCCGCCAACGCCGGCCGCCTGTTCATGTTCGACGAGCCCACCACGGGCCTGCACTTTGACGACATCGCCAAGCTGATGCGGGCGTTCGGCAAGCTGCTCGACGCCGGGCATTCGCTGATCGTGATCGAACACAACCTCGACGTGGTGCGTGCGGCGGATTGGATCATCGACCTCGGCCCCGAGGGCGGCGACGCCGGCGGCCTGCTGGTCTGCGCCGGCACGCCTGCGCAGGTCAAAGACTGCGCTGCATCGCACACGGGCGCCGCGCTCAAGCAATACGAAGCCAGCGTTGGTCAGCCGGAAGCCATCGAAGGCGTGCCGCTGCAGACGGCACTGGCCGAGCGCCGCGCCAAGCGCGCTGCGCTGGCGGAAG
>JBCBSM010000007.1 GCA_039819165.1 Planctomycetota bacterium | reverse complement strand
CCGGGACAAACACGTCAACTCGCCGACGCAGACAGAAGTGCGCCAACCGGTGTATACACGATCCGTCGGTCGATGGCGTCACTACGCCGAGCATCTTGAGCCTCATCTAGACGTGCTTCGACCGTACCTCGACGCCTTCGGTTACACGGAGGGTTAGCCTGCACGGCATCACCGGACATCTAGTACGCTTCCCGATACGACAAACCGGGGACCGCCTGCCTCGCGATCCCCGGCCGGGGAAGGTAATTCGTGCGTTCGGACGGGCCCGCTACGGGCAGCCAATGTCGAACGCGTTCTGGAACGCCAGGAAGTCGAAGATCGTCAACGCACCATCGCCGTCGAAATCGGCGTTGCACGGGTTGACGATGAAGAACTCCAGCGGGCCACCGCTGATCACGGTGACACCCTCGCCGTTGATCGCCTCCACGCTCGCGAAGAACTTGCCCGAGTTGGTCGGCGCCAGGGCGACCTCGGTCTCGGTCAGGCCGGTAGCGGTAAAGAAGGGCGCGCTGAGGTCGCTGTTGCGAGAGACGACGACGTCGTAGGTCGCGGCCAGCGAGGAATCGAACCAATCGATCACCGGCGTAGTGGTCTCGAAGACCGCCCGCTGCTCGGTCGCGAAGATGAACTCGCCCGGCAGCGTCGCGACGCCC
>JBCBSM010000006.1 GCA_039819165.1 Planctomycetota bacterium | reverse complement strand
GCCGCGCCAAGGCTTTGCGCAAACTCCTTTTCCAGAAGCCTGTCCTGCGCGATCGTCAGGGCCCGAACGCCGGGCGCGACGGCGACGCCGGCGGTGACGAGCGCCTCAAGCGGCGCCGCCGGCACGTTCTCGAATTCGTAGGTGACAACGTCGACGCCCGCCGCGAAGACCTTCAGGGCTTCAACGTCTTCATAAGGCGCGATGACAGTCGCCGCCGCGCAGTCTGCGGCCGGCGAGTCCGGCGCGTCGACGAACACATGGGTCTTGAGACCAAGCCGCGTCGCCGCCGCTGCGATCAACCGCCCAAGCTGGCCGCCGCCGACGACGCCGATGGTCCCGCCGGGCGGGATGAGGCGATAGGCCTGGAGCGGTTTGATCGCCGGTGCGTCGGGGTGTGGCTGCGCCATTCTTCTGTCTGGAGATTAATCGTCGGACACGGTGACAGGCACACCGGCCGACTGGGCCGCGCGCCAGTCAGCAAGCCGTTTGGCGACCTCCGGTCGGCCGAGGGCGACGATCGCCGCCGCCGCCAGCCCGGCGTTCGCTGCGCCCGGCTCGCCAATCGCCACCGTCAGCACCGGCACGCCCTTCGGCATCTGCACAATAGACAATAGGCTGTCGACGCCGCCGAGACGCGGGGTCTCAACCGGCACGCCAATGAC
>JBCBSM010000005.1 GCA_039819165.1 Planctomycetota bacterium | reverse complement strand
CAACGATGCAGTGCGCGATGCAGAGCTCGCGACGATCATCGCGCGCGTGACCGCCGAGGCGCCGAATCGGCCGGCGCTGGTGGGCCAGCCGGACTCCGAACTCGAACGCGCGGCCGAGGCGCACGGCCTCGAGTTCATTGCCGAGGCGTTCATCGATCGAGCCTATGAACCCGACGGCAGGCTCGTGTCGCGCAGCGAGCCGGGCGCCGTGCACACCGATATCAACACGGTCACGGCACAGGCCGTGTCGCTGTCGCTCGACAAGTCGGTCACGGCGCGCAACGGCGACGTCATCGACGTGCGCGCCGATACGCTGTGCATTCACGGCGATACCGAGGGCGCGGCGGCCGCGGCGCGGGCCGTACGCGATGTCCTCGAACAGCGCGGCGTCGGAATCCAGCCGGTTGGCGGCTGAGCCCACAGCGCCGGTCGAGGTCGTCTTTGCGGGCGACGACCTCCTGAGCATTGCGGTCGGCACCGCATCGGTGGCGCAGGCGCTCGCGGCAGAGCTGCGCGCTTCAGGCGTTTGGCTCGCAGCGGTCGCCGGCATCGACTCGGTCGTCGTGCAGTTTGACCCGATCGCCCAGACCCCGCAGAGCGCTGCACAACGCCTTCAGGCGCAGGCCGAAACGTTTCGGATGCCCGAGGAGACCGAGACCCGGCTCGTGACCATACCGGTCGTTTACGACGGCG
>JBCBSM010000004.1 GCA_039819165.1 Planctomycetota bacterium | reverse complement strand
GTGACGTCACGGACGGCGATGTCCGACGCGGCATGGGCCAGGATCTCCTGGCGCGGACGGCTGGAGAGGTGATGACAGCGCGCCCGCGAACCATCGGTCCCGATCTCATGGCCGTCGAGGCGCTCGCGATGATGAACCGGCACTCGATCACCGTGCTCTTCGTCGTCGCCGACGGCGTGCCGCTCGGCGACGTGGTCCAGGCGTACGACGCGGCCCGCGCCGCGGGGCTCAACCGCGTGCTGATGGTCGCTTCGCCCAACGAACCGGGGGCGCCATGAGCAGGCCCACCCGCCGATCCGCGGCCGTGTGGCTGCTGCTCGCGGCGCCGTCGCTCGCGCAGGTGTCGCTCGAAGACGACCTCCGCCGCGCACGCGACGAACTCGAGCCGGCCGCCACGCCCGCGCCGGAGGTGGTCGATCGGCTGGTCGCCGCGGCGGGCGAGCGGCTCCGCGCGGGCGACCTCGCGTCGGCGGTCGCCACGCTCGACAAGGCGGCGGGCCTCGCGCACCGGGCCGGCGCGACCGGGCGGTCGTGCGAGCTGTCGCTCGCCACGGCCGAGGCGCTCCGCCAAGGCGGCCAGAGCCGCGAGGCGGCCCGCCGGTTCCGCCACGCCGCGTTGCAGAACCCGCGCGACCCGCGCGCGGCCAAGGCCCACCGCGCCGCGTGCGACGCGCTCGCGCCGCTGATGGCCGACGCCGACGACGCGCTGCTAGAAGACTACAGCCGGCT
>JBCBSM010000003.1 GCA_039819165.1 Planctomycetota bacterium | reverse complement strand
CTTTCAAACGAATTGCTCACCACCACGTTGTACGCGCCGGTGTCCTGGAGCGTGGCGAAGATGGTGAGATCGGGCGTGGTCGCGCCGGAGATGTTGCCGCCGTCGGTCAGCGCGACGCCGTCGCGCCGCCACTGGAACGCCAGCGGCGGTGTCCCGCTCGCGGTCACGCTCAGTTGCGCGATGCCACCGCCCACCGGCAACAGGACCGAGGCTGGCTGTGTTGTGATGACCGGCATGAACGGGCCGCACTGGTTCAGCAGCACGCTGACGTTGTCGCTGTCGTTCGCCACGGCCAGATCGGCGTCGCCGTCCCCGTCTAGGTCGCCGATCGCAACGGCTCGGGGACCGCCTCCCGCGCCCAAGAGCACATCGGGCGCGAAGGTGCCATCGCCGTTGTTCAGCAGCACAGAAACGTTGTCGCCGCCGAAGTTCGCCACGGCGAGGTCGGTGTCGCCGTCGTTGTCCAAGTCGCCAATGACCACGGACTGGGGCACGAGTCCGGCGCCGTAGGGCACATCGGGCGCGAAGGTGCCATCGCCGTTGTTCAGCAGCACGGAGACGTTGTCGCTGTTCTGATTTGCTACAGCCAGATCGGCGTCGCCGTCTCCGTCAAGGTCGCCGATATCGACAGAGGAAGGCCCGCTGCCGGCGCCGTAGGTCACGTCGAGTGCGAACGTGGCGTCGCCGTTGTTGAGCAGCACGCTGACGTTGTTGCTGGACTGATTCGCCACGGCCAGATCGGTATCGCCGTCACCGTCCAGGTCACCGATCGCCACGGCTCGGGGACCGCTGCCCGCCTCGTAGAGCACATCAGGGGCGAAGGTCCCATCGCCGTTGTTCAGGAGCACGCTGACATTGTCGGTGAATTCGTTGGCCACGGCCAGATCGGCGTCGCCGTCGCCATCCAGGTCGCCGATCGCCACGGAGAAGGGCGAGTCACCCGCACCGTAGAGGACATCTTCGGCAAAGGTGCCATCGCCGTTGTTCAGCAATACGCTGACGTTGTCGCCCCCACCAAACAGGCCACTGTTCGCCACGGCGAGGT
>JBCBSM010000002.1:0-171732 GCA_039819165.1 Planctomycetota bacterium | reverse complement strand
GCCCGGCCCGCACACCCCCCGGCACCAGTACACTCCGCCATGGCCAAGCGACCCGACCTCAGCGCCCACCAGCAGAAGATCGTCGGCCGCTACTACGCCAACAAGGACGCCATCATGGAGGCCAAGCTCGGCGAGGTCGTCTCCGAGCTCTACCTCGCCACGGCCGACGGCAAGAACCCCAAGCGGCTGTGGACCACCGCCCGCACTGCGCTGAAGAACATCGGCGTCGAGCCCGCCCAGGCCGACCGCATCTGCGACGAGCAGGACCTCCAGGCGCTGGCGGCCCTGGTCGGCCGGGTGTCGGGGCGGGGGGGCCCCCGCGGCCGCGGGGGCTGATCCCCGGGTCGCACGCGGCCAAACCGGACGCCGACGCGTGGTCGTTACAATCTGCCCATGGACACGTCGGCCCCCATCCTGATCGCCGGTGCCGGGCTGGCCGGCTCGCTGCTGGCGGTGCTGCTGGCCGAGCGTGGCTTCGAGGTCGTCGTGGCCGAGCGGCGTCCCGACCCCCGCGCCAAGGGCTACGTCGGCGGTCGCTCGATCAACCTGGCGCTGTCGGTGCGCGGCATCACGGCGCTGCGGGCCGCGGGGCTGGGCGACGAGACCCTCGCCGACGCGCTGCCGATGCCGGGCCGCATCATGCACCCGCCGACGCTCCGGGACGCCAGCGGCGAGGGGACGGTCTTCCAGGCCTACAGCCAGCACGCCGGCGAGGCCATCCGCAGCGTCTCGCGGGGCGGACTGAACCTCGCATTGCTCGAGGCCGCCGACCGGCACCCCAAGGTCACGCTGCTGTTCTCGCACCGCTGCACGCACGTCGACCTCGAGCACGCCCGGGCGACCTTCGAGACGCCCGAGGGCGAGGCCGAACTGCGGGGCCGCGTGCTGATCGGCGCCGATGGCGCATTCAGCGCCGTCCGCCAGGCGATGCAAACGACCGATCGATTCGACTACAGCCAGCACTACCTCGACGCGGGCTACAAGGAACTGCACATCCCCGCGGCGGCCGACCTCGCCGATCCGCCGGAGCGTGCCGCCTCGGCGTGGGGCGGCTTCGCGATGGATCCCAAGGGGCTGCACATCTGGCCCGCCCGGGGATCGCGGGGCGACAGCATGATGATCGCCCTGCCCAACCCCGATCGCAGCTTCACGTGCACGCTGTTCTGGCCCTACGAGGGCGACCATGGTTTCGATCGCGTCGAAGCGCTGGGCGACGCAGAACTCCGCGGCTTCTTCGATGAGCACTACCCCGACACCCGCGTGCTCATGCCCACGCTCGTCGAAGATTTTCGCGGCAATCCCACCAGCAGCCTGGTGACCATCCGCTGCAACCCGTGGCACCGCGGCCGCAGCCTGCTGATCGGCGATGCCTCGCACGCGATCGTGCCGTTCTTCGGGCAGGGCATGAACGCGGCCTTCGAGGACTGCCGCATCCTGGCCGAGATGATCGACGAGGCGGGCGGGGCGATCGAGGACGTGCTGGCGCCGTTTAGCGCGTGCCGCGTGCCCAACGCCAACGCCATTGCGGACATGGCGATCGCCAACTTCGTCGAGATGCGCGAGAAGGTGGCCGACCCTGAGTTCCTCTACCACAAGAAGGTCGAGCAGGCCATCCACGCGGGACTGGAGGCCGAACTGGGCGAGCGGGTCACGCCGCTGTACAACCTCGTGAGCTTCTCGAACGTGCCCTACGCCGAGGCGCTCGAGCGGGGCCGGCGGCTGGACGCGCTGGTTCGCCGCGTGGCCGCCGAGGTGCCCGAGAACGGGGCCGCGGATGATCGATGGCGGGCGCGGGTCGTCGACCGGGCCCGCGCGATGCTGGCCTGAGCCATGCTGCTGGTGGACACCTCCAATGTGCTGATGGTGCCGCTGGTGCTCCCCGAGCACGTGGCCGATCTGGACGTGCCGACGCTCGCCCGGCTGATCGCCGCGAGCCGCTACCGATCGCGGGCCGCCGTGCTGGTGTGCGATGGTGCTGCGCCGCGGCGGGCGTTCACCGCGGAGACGCCCGAGCCGGCGGGCACCGAGGCCGCCACCACCAACATTGCGCCCACGGGCCGGGAGGTCGCGGGGCTGGACGTGGTCTACAGCGGATCGCAGCGCGAGGCCGACGACGTCATCGAGCTGCTGATCGATCGCGACACCGCGCCGCGGCGGCTCACGGTGGTGAGCAACGACCGCCGCCTCGTCCGCGCCGCGCGCAAGCGGAGGGCCAGGAGCCTGGCCTCCGACAGCTTCCTGCGGCACCTGGTGCGGGACAGCGAGCGCCGCGGCCCCGCGCCGATTCCCGGCTTTGCCCAGGAAGTGCCGCTGCGGCAGTACGCCGTTGACTACTGGATGACGCTCTTCGGCTACGCGCCGATCGCCGATGACGGCGAGCGGGCGACGGACGGCAGCGGGGTGGCGGACATCTCCCTGGCCGCCCTCCGCGGCGCACCGAGGCCCAAGCCAAAGAGCAGCGTCGCGGGCGAGCGGCTGAGAATCCCCAGGCCCGCGCCACGCTCGCCCGAAGCGTCGCCCGAGCCCCAGCTCGATGAGCCCGCCCCCGACCCGTCCGTCTCCTCGACGCAGGAGCAGGACGAGCCGTCCGTGCCCGACGAGCTGCGCGACATCGTCCGCGATTCAGGCCTCGACATCGATCCGGCCGATCTCGACATGCAGCGATGGATGCCCAAGCGCGACGGCGGCGATTCGGACTCATAGCGATCGGTGTCGCGTGCATCGCGGCACTCTCGATCGCGGGCTGCGAGACCTACCAGCGGACGCAGGGCGAATCGCAGATCGTCGCGGGCTTCCGCGGCCGCACGCTGCACGCCGAGCTGCCCGACGCCGTTCGTGTGCCGGGGGCGCACTACGCAAGCGTGGCGGCGCTGCGGACGAGGGGCTACGCCATCGAGGAAGACGAGGTCAGCCGCGATTCGGGCCGAGTGGTGGGGCGGCAGGCCCGCAGCGCGGCTCGGGATGCGCTCGATCGAGTCGTTATCCGGACGCGGCTGACGCCGTCGAGGGTCGGCGTATCGATCACCACGCAGCCGCTGCCCGACGAGGTGCTGGCACGGTCGATCCTGGACGACGTGCTGGTGCGGCTTGGCATGTGATCGACGCAATCCGCTGCGGCGCAAGGCGTTGTGCGGGGCGAGGACAATCCGCGCAGCGGTTGACTCCGCGGCCCCGCGCCGCTTGGATTACCAGAGGACGCCATGCACACATTGACCCCGATGCTGGGACTGATCGGTCCGCTGGGCTGGCAGGAGCTCGGCATCATCCTGCTGATCGCGGTGCTGCTCTTCGGCCGCCGCCTCCCGGACGTCGGCCGCAACGTCGGCAAGGCGATCGTCGAGTTCAAGCGGGGCGTCAAGGGCATCACCGACGAGATCGACGCCGAGAGCTCGACCGCCGGTTCGGGGTCGAGTTCTGGCCGCGAGCATCCCGCGAAGCTGGATCCCGCGCAGGGCACGGCACCCCGGGAGGCTGCCTTCCGGGCCGATGCCGCGGCGGAGGCCGGCAGCCCGACGGCCGATCCGGTGCCCGAGCCCGCGGCGAGGCCCAACCCGCAGACCAGCTAAGGAATCCGGGGCGTCCGCGCCGGCTCCAGCGGCATCGAGCGCGGTGGCTCCGGCTATCATCTCCGCTCCGCCGGACGCGGTCCGGCACGGCCCTGGCGAGGTAGCTCAGCTGGTTTAGAGCGCAGGATTCATAACCCTGAGGTCGAGGGTTCGAGTCCCTCCCTCGCCACTTCTCTTCATCAATCGCGAGGATGCGATGGCCGACAGCGAGACGCCCCCCGAGGGCGGCACGAATCGAGGTGCCCTGGACGTGTCCGCCGAGGACGTGGGCCGGATCTCGCCCGAGGGCCGGCCGGCCTACCCCGGCATGGGCGTCCGCCGCATGTGGGCGGTGTTCCTCGTCGTGGGTGCGGCGATCATCATGGCCTCGCTCGGGTTCGCGTACTTCATCAATCCGTTCGCCGGCCTCGCGGCCGCGACCGTCGGCGGCTTCATGGTGATGGTCAACCCGGCGTTGTGGGCGGCCATCTTCCGCGCCAAGGAGCGCGAGCGGGTCGCCTCGGGCGACGCTCCGCGCAATTAGCCGGGCCCGCCCCGCTCGGCGATGGCCGCGACGCGTGCGTCGCCGAGCCGCAGCACGAAGACCTCCAGCGCCCAGTCACCGTCGCCTCGGAGCGTTCGCTGGAGGTCGTCGGTGTCGAGCCGCACGCCGCGGGTCTTGACCGAGACCACGCCCCCGCCCAGCGACCGCAACGCAGCTCGCACCCGCCTGGGCCGCCAGGGCAGCATCTCGAGCACGCGGAAGGGCGTGAGCCAGGGGGAGGCTACGACCTCCGGGCCCGTCAGCAGGCCGACGGCGGGGTGGATCGCCCGCAGGCCGACGGTCCGGGCGAACGGGCCGAGGAGGTCCATCCGTTCCAGGCTCGGGTCGGGTTCGAACAGGAACGCTTCGATCGGCTCGTCGGGAGGCTCGTCGAACGGGTCGGCGAGCGGGGCGGGCTCGGCCACGAAGCTCTCGCCGGCGGGCAGCATGGTCGCGATCCGCCGGCCCTGGTCCGACCGGGCCGCCTCGCCGGTCCATAGCAGCGCCTGGGTGAGCCGCCCGCGCTCGCTGAGCATCTCGATGGTGGCGGCCGGGCCACCTTGCTGGCTATGCGGCGGGCTACCGGGCAGCTCGTCGAAATCGACGCCCGGGCCCAGCTTGACGCACGCCGCCGTTGCCCGCCGCACGATGGCGGCGATCGCCTCCGGCCCCGGCTGGTAGTCGGTGTAGCGGTGTCTGCGGCCCAGGACGTCGCGGCGGCTGGGGTCCAGGTGGACGACCCCGCCCTCGACCCGGCCGAGCCACTTGTTCGTCGTGACGTCGCCGACGGCGGTCTCGCAGCCGGCGTTGCGGCCGGCCATCCAGGCTCGCACGGGGTCGGCGTCGACGGCGAGCACGCGGGCCCCCTCCGCCGCCAGTGCGATGGCGTCGCCGCCGATGCCGCAGCACAGGTCCAGCACGCCGCCCCGAGTTGCGTGCGGCGCGAGCAGCCGGGCCTTGTGGGCCGCGGCCTCGGCGCTCGAGGCGACCTCGACGCCGGCGGCGTCGGCGAGGATTCGCTCGGCGACATCCGGGATGAGCTTGCGGCATGCCTTGTCGCGTGCCCGGGTGGCCTCGACCGCCGCCGCCACGACGCCTGCCGGCCAGCGCTTCCGCAGCGCGGCGAGGTCGGCGACGGTGGGCCGCGTCGGCACGGCGAGCAGGGCGGGATCGGGGCCGCTGTCTGCGAGGGCGCGCCAGCTCTCCAGGGAAATCGACACCCGCAACATAGCCCCGGCCCGCGCCAACGATGCCCCATGCCCGACGCGCCCACCGTGCTGCTCACCGGGTTCGAGCCCTTCGGCGGCTCGGACGATAATCCGTCGCTGCGCGCCGTCGAGCGAGTTGCGGCCGAGGACTTTGGCGGCATCGACCTCCGGACGGGCATCCTGCCGGTGACCTGGGCGGGTGCGTGGCCCGTGCTGGCGTCGCTGATCGAGGCCCACCAGCCGGACCTCGTGGTCGCCTGCGGCCAGTCGCACCGCCGCAAGGGCGTGACGGTGGAGCGCTTCGCGCTCAACTTCGCGGAGGGGCGGATCCCCGATAACGACGGCGCGGAGCTGCCCGCATCCGAGCTGGTGGAGGGCGGCCCGCTGGCCTACGCCTCGACGCTGCCGGTGGACGTGTGCGTGGCGGCGATCCAGCAGCTCGGCGTGCCGGCCCAGGGATCGCACACCGCCGGCGCCTTCACGTGCAACTGCGTGCTGTACCGCACGCTGCACCTGGCGTCGACCGAGGATCGCCCGCTGCGGGCGGGGTTCGTGCACCTGCCGATGCTGCCCGGCCAGCTGGGCGATCCCGAGCAGCCGCGGCTGGAGCTAGAGGCCTCGGCCCGGGCCGTGCGTGCGGTGCTGGAGGCGTCGCTGGCGGCCTACTCGGCCACGATGTAGGCAATCCAGGACGCGCAGGCGTCGCCGTCGTCGGTCGGCTGGAAGTCACCATCGCCGCCGCCGTCGCCGTCGTCGCCCTCCCAGTAGACGGTGCTCTTCTCGAAGCCGGCCTCCTGCAGCAGGTCGCGGAGCTCGGGCATGGTCCACAGCCGCCAGTCGTAGGTGAATGCGTCGCGCATCTCGGTGCCGTCTGGGAACTCGAAGTGGATCGCGCACTGGAGGTTGTGCGTGATGGGGTTAAAGCGGACCTGCTCCCACACGTAGGTGAAGCCAGGGCACTTGCGGGGCTCCTCCTGCTCCATCAAGCTCTCGTGGCCGCCGTAGCAATCCATGAAGAACAGGCCGCCGGGCGCGAGCGAGCGGCGGACGCTCCGCATGTAGCGGAGCATGTCCTCGCGGGTCATCAGCGCGTTGTAGCTGAAGTTCATCGCGAGGACGGCGTCCATGTCGCGCTCGTCCTGCGCCGGGGCCCGCACGTCCCGCGCGCGGAGCGAGACGCGGGCCCGCTGCTCGTTGGTGAGCCTGGCCAGCTCGTTGTCGCGGCCCCAGTCGAGCGTGGCCTGGTCGATGTCGAGCCCCACGGCCTCGTTGAGCGGGCGGCGGCGGATCCACTCGCAGCTGGTCGCCGCGGTGCCGCAGAAGTCCTCGCGGAGCCGCCTTGCGTGGCGGCCCCGGATCGCGTGGTAGGTCTCGTCGACGAAGTCGATCTCGCTCTCCACGTTCTGGACCGCCAGCGTGTAGAGCACGTGGCGATCGGCGGTGGCGGCGGTGAAGCGGGGCTTCTTGGGCTGCTTGGACCGGCCGCCCTTCTTCGAGCCCTTGGACTTGCTCTTGGGCTTGTTCTTGGTCTGTGGCATGGGGCGGACTGTAGCGGAAGCCGGCCGCGAGTCTCGCCGATGAACACGGTGAATTCGCCCGGCGTACACCCGGCCTGGCGGGCCCCACGAGCGGCAATGGCGGGGGAATAGACTCAATCGTGCTTGGGCGGCACCGCGGCCGCGTGCACCGGGAGAGCGGCATGAAGCTCACGATGGTTGGGACGGGCTACGTCGGGCTGGTGACCGGCGTCTGCTTCGCGAACACCGGCAACGACGTCGTCTGCCTCGACGTGATCCCCGACAAGGTCGACACCATAAACCGCGGCGAGTGCCCCATCTACGAGCCGGGCCTGACCGAGCTGATGCAGCGGAACCTCAAGGCCGGCCGCCTGAAGGCCACGCTCGACAAGGACGAGGCCTATCGCGACGCCGAGATGATCTTCATCTGCGTGGGCACGCCCAGCGGCGCCGACGGCAAGGCCGACCTGAAGTACGTGATGCAGGCCGCCGACGACATCGCCCATGTCATCAAGGACCTCGGCCCGGGCCAGACGCCCAAGACCATCGTCGTCAAGAGCACCGTGCCCGTGGGCACGACGCTGGCGGTCCGCGACCGCATCCGAGACCGCGTCGGGCCCGACATCCCCTTCACCGTCGGCGACAATCCGGAGTTCCTCAAGGAAGGCGACGCGATCATCGACTTCAACAAGCCCGATCGCGTCGTGTGCGGCGTCGAGCACCCCGATGATCCCGACGACCTGACCGCCCGACGCTTCCAGGAGATCTACGAGCCGTTCACCCGCAACGGCCACCCGATCTTCATCATGGACATTCCGTCGGCCGAGATGGTCAAGTACGCCAGCAACAACTTCCTGGCGACCAAGATCAGCTTCATCAACGAGATGGCGATGCTCTGCGAGCGCTACGGCGCCAACATCAGCCGCGTCCGCGAGGGCATGTGCAGCGACAGCCGCATCGGCAACAAGTTCCTCTACCCCGGGCTGGGCTACGGGGGCAGCTGCTTCCCCAAGGACACGCTCGCGGTCATTGGCATGGGCGAGGCCAGCGGCTTCGAGGCCCAGCTCTCGCGGTCGGTGCACGAGGTCAACCAGCGGCAGCGGCGGCTGTTCTTCGACAAGATCATGGGGCACTACGCGCCCGACGGCGGCGACCTCTCGGGCAAGACGTTGGCCTTCTGGGGCATCGCCTTCAAGCCCAACACCGACGACGTCCGCGAGGCGCCCGCCCTGACGCTCATGCGGCTGGCGCACGAGCGGGGCGCGAGCATCCGGGCATACGACTCGGTGGCCGACAAGACCGGCCGCCAGGCCCTCGACGCCATGGGCGTGCCCGCCGAGATCGTGGGGGACATGTACGACTGCCTCGCGGGCTGCGACGGCGTGGTGGTCTCGACCGACTGGGACGAATTCAAGGCCCCGGACTTCAAGAGGATGCTGGGCCGGCTGGCCGAGCCGACGATCTTCGACGGGCGGAATCTCTACAAGCGGGACCAGATGGCCCAGCTGGGCTTCAACCACTACAGCGTGGGCCGGCCCAGCGTGCAGGCGGGGGCGGCGCCGGTCGGGTGATCGGCCGCGTGCGGGGTTCCGCGATGGCCGAGCGGCCGCCATCGGATCGCTACGATCCGCCGATGCCAGGGCGGGTCGTTCGCTACTACCAGCGCAAGCGGGTGGTCAACATCAACGTCAACCTCGTGGCGGCGGGGTTGCTGGCCATCGCGCTGGCCAAGGGGCCCGTGGCGCTCATCTCGGGCTGGCTGGGCTCCGACCAGAAGTTCCTGATCTCGCTCATCGCCTACGCGATCGACACGGTCTTCGACGTCGCGGTCTACTTCGGGCTGCACTGGGTGGCCAACCACTGGCGGCCGCGGGCGATCCACAAGAACCAGCCGCGGATCGAGAAGCCCAGGCACCGCCGCAACTTCTTCGCCGACGCCGGCCGCGTGCAGGCCGAGCGGCTCGCGCTCGTGCCCGTGTTCGCCGTCGTCTCCATGGGCCTGATGTACGGCCTGCAGAAGTACGGCGACATCCGCGCGAGCTGGGCGTTCGTCTTCGGCTTCGTAACGGCCATCCTCGTCACCCGCACGCTGCACACCATCAGCGGCATCTGGACGGGCACCTTTCGCGACGATGAGTACCACTACGGCGTGGGCACCGAGCCCGGGTTCGTCGAGCAGCACGAGCGGGAACGCGAGGCCGAGGAGGCACGCGAGCCCTTCGACGACGACTCGGATGCCGGCGAGCCCGCGCGCGAGCGCGAGGCGGTCTAGCCGGCATGTGCGGCCTCGCCGGCGTGCTGCGGATCCACCCGGCCGGCCAGACGCCGCCGCCCCCGCTCGAGGCCATCCCCGAGGCCTGGCTCGACGTGCTGGACGAGGGCATCAAGCACCGCGGGCCCGACGGCCAGGGCCGCTTCCGCGATCGCGCGATGCGGCCCGACGGCGCGGTGGTCGACGTCGCGTTCGTCCACCGGCGGCTGAGCATCCTGGACCACGAAGGCGGCCACCAGCCGATGGTCCACGACGGCGAGCGGCTGCGGCCCGATCTGACCTACCAGCCCGGCGAGGAACCCAAGCTGGCGCACGAGTTGTGCCCGGCACGGCCGCTGGTGGCGGTGGTGTTCAATGGGTGCATCTACAACCAGCACGAGCTGCGGATGGAGCTGGGGGCGCTGGGGTATCGCTTGGAGACGGACCACAGCGACACCGAGGTGCTGGTGCATGGGTGGCGGGCGTGGGGGCCTAGCTACTCGATGAGTCAGCCCCTTGCGGCCAAGCTCGAAGGTATGTTCTCGTTGGGCACATGGTGCCGTGAACGATGCGAAGTGTACCTGGCACGCGACCTGTCCGGCGAGAAGCCGTTGTACTTTGCCTCGAAGTACCCGATCAAGCATTACCACGACAACGATCAGCGGTCGGGTTATGACTTGTGCTTTTCAAGCACGTTGCCCTCGGTTGACATCGTCGCACGCAGTCTAAGGCCCATGGGGCGGTTTGTGGATCGCCAGCCGCAGGCTAGATCGTGGATTCGATTTGGAGCGAGTAGCTCCACGCTCTCCAACCACGTTCACACGTTTCCAGCGTCCAGCAACGAGTGCAATCCGCGGACCGAGGTGGGACGATTCAGTCCCGGTGCGATGTCGAGCGAAGAGGTTCAGGCCGCGAAGCCCGTGCGAGGTGTCGGCTGCATGAGTGCCGGCTTGCTGCAGGACTTCCTAACGAAGTCGATTTGCGAGCGCCTCGAAGCCGACGTCCCCCTCGGTGTCTTCCTCTCAGGCGGAGTCGATTCGGGCCTCATCGCCGCCATCGCGAAGCGGGAGCTGCCCGAACTCAAGACCTTCACCGTCCGCATGCCGGACGCACGCTTCGACGAGTCCGAGGCGGCCGCGGACACCGCCCGGGCCCTTGGCACCGACCACGCCACGCTCGAGTGCCAGCCCGATCCCGCGGGCGATATGGTGCACCTGATCCAGCAACTCGGCTTGCCCTTCGGCGATAGCTCGCTGCTGCCCACGTTCTGGCTATGCAAGGCCGCCCGCGAGCACATCAAGGTGGCGCTCAGCGGTGATGGGGGGGACGAGCTGTTCGGCGGCTACCGGCGGCACGCGATCACGCCGACGCTCAATCGCTGGCATCGCCTGCTCCGTCTGGTGCCCGATCGGCTGCTCGATCGACGCACGCCCGGCTCGCGGAGCGACTACCTCGCCCGGCTCGCGGTCGCCGCGCGGCACGGCGGGTACGAGGAGCTGCTGGCGATCTTCCAGACGCCCGACTTGCGGCGGCTGGTGCCGTCGGCTGATGGGGAGCGGCTTGGTTCGGACGAGTTCGCACGGGTCAACGATCCGCTGACGCACGACTTCACGCACTACCTGCCAGACGACCTGCTCCGCAAGACCGACACGGCTTCGATGGCCGTGGCGCTGGAAGTTCGCGCGCCCTTTTTGGCGCGTGGATTGGTCGAGGCCGCGCTGCGCACCCCGCTGGACGTCCTCATGCCGGGCGGGGAGCGCAAGGGCCTGCTGAAGCGGGTGGCCCGTGAGTACCTGCCCGCCCACGTCGTCGACCGCCGCAAGCAGGGCTTCGCCATCCCCATCGGCCGGTGGTTCCGGGAGGACTACGGCGGGATGCGGCAGCTGCTCTACGACCATCTCCAGTCGGCCGACCCGTTCCCGGGGCTCGGCGGGGCGGGCGTCGAGATCGACTTGGGGTTTGTCGAGAGGATGCTCCGAGAGCACGACGCCGCCGGCGAGCGGTCGCTGAACCCGTGGAAAGGGCGGGACCACTCGCAGCGGTTGTACATGCTGCTCGTGCTGAGCATCTGGGCGAAGTGGCTCGCCGGGCTACGCGGCAACCAAAGCAAGAACCCCTCGCATGCACGAGGGGCTCGGTGAATTGCCGCATTGTAGAAGCAGGCGGTCCTAGTTCGTGACCTTGACCTCGATGGGGCCGGGTACGTGCAGGTCGCGCTGGGGGTAGGGGATGCCGATGCCGGCGTTGTCGAGGGCGACCTTGATGTCGCGGGTCGCCCGCTCCTTGACGGCCCAGTAGTCGGCCGCGTTGGCCCAGATGCGGACCGCCCAGTCGATCGACGAACCGCCCAGCTCGCCGAGGTAGACAACGGGCTCCTGGTCGGGCAGCCGGCCCTCGACGTTCCGGGCGGCCTCCATGAGCACCTCGCGGGCCTTGTCGATGTCGGCCTCGTACGCGGTGCCGACGGCGACATCGACCCGCCTCGTCGCGTGGTGCGAGATGTTCTCGATGGTCGACCCGAAGATGTCGCTGTTGGGCATGATGATGCGGCGGTTGTCGGGCGTGTCGAAGGTCGTCGTGAACAGCTCGATCTCGTCGACCTTTGCCGTCACGCCGTTGACGGAGATCACGTCGCCCACGCGATACGGGCGGAAGACCAGCAGCATCACGCCCGCGGCCACGTTGCCCAGCGTGCCGGAGAGCGCCAGGCCGATGGCGAAGCCCAGGGCCGCCAGCACCGCGGCGAAGCTGGTCATCTCCACGCCGAAGGTCTGGAGCACCGTGATGGCGCCCAGGACCATGATGGCCCACTTGACGAGATTGCCGAAGAACTTGGCCAGCGTGATCTCGACGCGGGCCTTCGTCGTTGCCTTGATCGTCAGCTTGCGGGCCCATCCAGCGATCAAGAAGACCGCGATGATGAGCACGATGGCGATCACGACCGGCTGGAGGACCGTCCAGACCTCCGGTAGCGTGATCTGGTCGAGGTTGCCGCTGGTGATCTTCTCCCACAAGCCACTGGCGGCTTGCTCGAGATCGGTCGGCTCGGGCTGGGGTTCGGGCGTGGTCGCTCCGGTTGCCTGTGGATCATCTTGGATGTACAGCATGACGCGATCTCCTCGTGCAGAATGCCCTAGAACTCGTAGACTAGCAGGATGTAGTACTCGAAGTCGCTGCGATTCGCGTCGCCCGGCTCGGTGTCGTAGCGGTGCTCGACACCCAGCCGCAGCGTGAGCGAGTCTTCTTCCGACAGCAGGATGTCGTAGTTCGCGCCACTCTCGATGCGGGCATCCAGGTCGTCCAGTGCCGGGAAGAAGTTGCTGTATGCGTCGAACGAGCTGCGTTCGTTGATCATCCAGTCGAATTCGATGCCGATGAGCGCCTCGGGCCGCCAGCTGTTGTCCACGCCGCCGAACTCGCGCGTGGCACCGGCGCCGGCCCGGCCCCTGAGGTCGGCCTTGTCGGTGCCGCCGTCGAGCAGCGAGCGTTCCTTGAGGATCTCGTAGCCCACGCCGCCGAAGAGCTGCAGCCGGCTGTCCCAGTCCTGGAACTCGTCGAAGTCGTATACGCCGCGGCCGAAGTAGAAGTGCCGCTTGCCGGGCACCTTCCAGTCATTGACACCGAGGACGCGGGCCTGGTTCTTGGACTCCTCGCCGTCGTTGGTGCCGAAGTCGTAGGTGCCCGAGAGCTCGGTGCGGAGGTAGTCGGTCTCCCGCATGGTGCTCGTTGCGAAGCGGAAGTTGAACGCCTCGGTGTTGCCCGTGGCGCCGTCCAGGCCCAGCTCGATCGTGCGGGACCAGCCCGACCAGAAGCTGGTCCGCGGGCCGGGGCCCTCGTCGACGGGCTCGGCCTCGCCGTCGGCCTGCGCTTCGCCGACCTCGGCCTGGTCCTGCGGCAGCTCTACCGTTGGCAAGCCGAGCGTTTCGGCGAGCGCGCTCGAGGGGACGGCCAGGCCGGCCGCCAGGAGCGCAAGCAAGGTGCATCGGTGCATCGTCTTCGAACTCCCCTCGCGGCACGACCGGGACGCCCCGGTAGGGCCGAAAACCAGGCCCGGCCGCCGAGGCGGCGAGTGTACAGGACGCCCCGTTCGCGGGCCATCGAAAGATGTCCACTTTTTGGAGCGGCCACGCCGATGACCAGCGACATGGAGCGGAGCGCAACCCGTCGGCAGGTGTTAGGGCTCGGCTGCCTCACGGTGGGTGGCCTGATGCTGGGCTGCGCGGGCCGGCCGAGGTCCACCGCCGCGCTGCCCGCGCCCGTGTGGCCCGCGAGTTCCGACCCATACGTGCCCGGTCCGCGTCCGTCGGGCAGCCCGGTCGAGGCCCCCGTGCCCGTGGTGGGGGCGATGGGCGTCGAGCGGCGTTCGGCGTGGGCCAGCGAGCCGCCCCGCGTGCTGCTGGCCGACCGCATGCGCCGCATCCAGCGGATCACGATCCACCACGACGCGATGCCGTCCAGCGGCATGCTCGCCAGGGGCGACGCCGCCGACAGGCTGCGGGCCATCCAGCGGGCCCACTTCGAGCTGGGCTGGGCCGACATCGGCTACCACTACGCCATCGATCCGGCGGGCCGCGTGTGGGAGGGCCGCCCCACGAACCTCCAGGGCGCCCACGTCCGCGACCAGAATGAGCGGAACCTGGGCATCGTGGTGCTGGGGAACTTCATGCACGAGCAGCCCACGCCCGCTGCCGTCGCCGCCCTGCGCAGCTTCGTGGGCGCCCAGGCGCTTCGCTACCGCGTGCCGCCGGCCCGCGTCCGCACGCACCGCGAGCTGGCGGCCACGCAGTGCCCGGGCACCTGGCTGCAGCGCGCCGTCGACAATGGCCGGCGCAGCGGCGTGCCGGGCCTGGCGTAGCACCCGCCGCTCGCGGGGCTACTCCCGCTTCTCTCCGAAGATGGCGCTGCCGACGCGGACCATGTTCGCCCCTTCTTCGATCGCCACCTCGAAGTCGCCCGACATGCCCATCGACAGGATGTTGAACGACCGCTCCACGAGGCCCTCGGTGCGGATTTCCTCGAACAGCTCCCGGCACCGCGAGAATACCGGGCGGCTGTCCTCGGGGTCCTCGCTGTAGGGCGCGATGGCCATGATCCCGCGCAGCCGCAGGTGGATCATCGTGTGGATCTGCTCGACGACGTGCAGCGCCGCGGCGCCGGGGCAGCCCGCCTTGGCCGCCTCGCCCGACGTGTTGACCTGCAGCAGCACCTCGACGGGGGCCTCCCGCTTGAGGCCGATCTCTTGGAGCTCCTCGGCCACCCGCAGGCTGTCGACGCTGTGCACGAGGCGGCACACGCTGGCGACCTGCTTGGCCTTGTTGCGCTGCAGCTGGCCGATCATGTGCCACCGCACGGGCTCGCTCGCGCCCGCCGCCCCCAGCGCCGCACCCAGAGAGCGCATCCGCTCGGCTTGCTCGCTGAGCATCGAGGCCCGCTGGAGCAGCTGCTGCACGCGGTTCTCGCCGAAATCCAGGTGGCCGGCCCGCACCAGTTGCAGGATCTGCTCGGGCTCGGCGTGCTTGGTGACGGCCACCAGGATGATCGAGGCGGCATCGGTCTCGGTCCGCGAGGCGGCCCGCTCGATCCGCTCGTGGACGTCCCGATAGCGGCGCCGCAGCTCGTCGTCGGCGATGTCGTTCATGGCGGCCGGTCGGGTCGTCGGCATGCCCTAGCATACGCCGAGCGGCGCGGTGCATCGCGACGCAGCGCCCACAGGCACGCGAGAGGAACCAGACCGCATGACCGCGACCATCGAGCTGCCCGTCCGCGAATCGCCCATCGCCGCCGGCGAGCCCGCGCCCGACTTCACGCTGATGGACCAGAACCGCGAGGAGTGGACGCTCAGCGAGGCCCTGGCCGACGGGGACGTTGCCCTCTGCTTCTACCCCATGGACTTCAGTCCCGTGTGCTCCGCCGAAATGAAGTGCGTGACCGACGAGATGGACTCGTGGGCCTCCAAGAACGCCCGGGTCGTCGGCATCTCCTGCGACAGCTTCTTCGTGCACGAGGCGTGGGCCAGCCAGCTCGGCCTCAAGCAGACCCTGCTGGCCGACATGCACCGAGCGGTCTGCAAGGCCTACGGCTTCTACTGGTCCGACCTGAACATCTCCAGCCGTGGCACCGTGCTCATCACCCGCGGCGAGGACGGCCAGCCCACCGTCAAGTGGGTGCAGGCCCGCGAGATCAAGGACGCGATGGACCTCGACGAGCTGGTTGGCCAACTCGGCTAGGGGCGGTCGATCTGCGTCTTGATGTGATGGGCAGGAGCGACAAGGCCGTGCGAAGAGCCCGCGCGGCAGGCTCCGCATCGCACGGCCACCTTGAGAATTTCGTATGCCGTCGGCCCGCCCTATGGCGTCGAAGACCGGCGTGCTGCCGGACGGCTTTGTGGCCAGCACGACGTCGGCCACGGCGACCGCGATAACGGCTGCGCCGTCCGCGGCGACGAGGCGTTGCCCGAGTGGCGGCCGTGCACGCGGGGACTCGCCGCCGCCCGTGCCGCGCCATCCCGGAACGCCACGTCGATAGACGGCAGGATGTCCTTCTGGGGCAGCAGCCGGCCCACGATCCGGCGAGTCGAATCGGCGAACATCACCGTCCGCGTTGGCTGCGGCAGCGACGAGATGCGGTAGCCCACCCAGGCGCGGTGCCCCTTCCTCGCGGAGTTCGGGTCAGCGACGCTGGGGCGGCGATCACTCAGCAGCAGGCCGCCGTACCCGTAGTGCACCAACTTGGAGAAGGCGATGCCGGCGCTCCGCGTGGGCGTGCCGTCTCGGCTGGGCAGCTTGCGGTTCCACACCGAGTGCAGATGCAGCCGGCCGTCGTGGGCGCGGCAAGATCCTGCTTGACTGGAATTGTTCCTGTCAAACAGGAAAGCTGCCGACCATGTACGCCATGACCTTGCCTTGTTGCGACTACCTCTCAGCTGCAGTCGAGGAAGAGCCGGCATCCTGCTGCCCGCGCTCATCGCGGCGGACCGCCGCGACCGTGAAGTCGCTGGCGGCGGTGCGGTCGCTGATGCAGGCGTTGCATTCCTACCCGGGCGACTCCGTCGGCGCTGTCATGCCGGCCACGCTGACCGCGCAGCAGTCCGAGGGCGTCCTGGATGAGTTTGGCGCCCTGAGCGGACCGCTCGTTTCCCAGCGATGGACCTACCCGCCTCGGGCCGTACGTCGACTTCCCGTGGGGGCACCACGCACGTCGGCGATCAGGGCCGGACCCTGCGCGACTTCGAGCAGACCGTCGCCGCCGGCGGCACCGATACGTGGACCTACCTGATCAGCGTGTTCCCCAGCTTCGGCATGAACCGCGACTTCGTGGGCGGCGACTACCAGGACGAGCGGATGCTCGCCAAGCGATACCACGTCGCGCGGCTCGATGCGGCGTTCGATCCTTCTGGGCTGATCACGTTCGCGTCGTCCCGCTTCCGTGTCGCCACGCAGGACACCGAGGGCTACCTGTGGGTGTCCCAGCCGCCGCTCGATTCGACGTTCGACGAGAGAGAAGACACGTCGTCGACCGCGCGCGCCTTCGGCAACGTGCACCCGCGGTACGCCAGCAAGGCGGCCATCGGCTGGCTCGACGGGTACGCCGGCCTGATCGATGAGGCGGGCCTGCTCGACCGGGGCAACTGGGCGAACCGGGCGCAGCTCGAGGCCGCCCCGCGCTGGGAGCCCCGGCCGTCACGACCTGGCCGCCGCTGCAATCCGCTTATGGCGACTCCTTCGACGACTACCGCGGGCACGAGAGCGACGGATGGCTCTACGGCGATGCCCGTTTGGAGCGCATCTCCGAGCCCATGGACCCCGAAATGCTCTGCGAGGTCGCGTCCGCGGTCTTCTATGCGATCGGCTAGGCCAGGCGATGGCGACCGGGCATGGCGCCGGTTTGCGAGCATCCCCGGCACGGAAAGCACGGCCATCGACGTCCGGCGGCGGCATGGTCGTCCACCATTCGTTGATCGAGATGGTCTTGCCGGCATGTTGCGTGGTCGTCACCGAGCTGGGCGATCGCGCGAGATCGGATCGTTCGACTCGGGGCTCCCTGAACTCCACCCGCACGCTCATCGACGGCGCGTGACTCGGTTGCGGCGTGTCGCCCTGGCATCCCTCGGAAGCACCCCTGTAGCCCGGGCTACCGCGACGGCACCCGGCCGGGCGTCCAGGGTGCTCCCAGTTCCTCCAGTTCGGACTCCAACTCGACCAAGCGATCGATCACGCGGCGGAGCTCCGCATGTGCCCGAGCGAACGACTCGGCCGCGAAATCGTACTGCTCGCGATGCGTGCCGGTCGGTGGACTGGTGACTCGCAGCCGGCCGGAGACGACGGCGCCGATGCGGTCGCCGATCGATGGGTCCTGCGGGCGATTTCGCCGGCGGAGTGTTGGGTCGCCCCGCAATTCAACGAGGATGCCGGCAAGATCGGTGCGAATGGTCTCCAGTCGCTCGTCATGCTCGGGGCCGGCGGCCGGCGTGTCGAGGATGGCCTGCCGCAGGTAGCGGATGCGATTCTCGGCCTCGCCGGACGCCCGGATGGCGCCCACGACCCGTCGACGCAGTTCGGAGGCTTCGCGGGCAAACGCCAGCGAGCCCCTGGGATCGGCGTCCCGCATGGTCGCGAGGTCCAACGCATACACGCCGAATTGCTCTGGGCCGGCGAGCCGTTCGACGGCACCGTTGTGGTAGAGATCGAGCGTGACCGAGTAGGTGCCGGATGCAACGAGCGGGCCGGCCGGTGGTGGTGCGAAGTCCGACACCTCGCCACTCGAGAGCTCGACGGGCTGCTCCGATGGGTACCGCAGGTCCCACGCGGTGCGATGGAAGCCCTTGTCGCGCCCACCCTCGACGCGCCGGACGACGCCTCCGGCCTCGTCGCGCACCGTGAGGACGACTCGCGGCGCAGTCTCGAGGTCCTCGGCGCGAAGCTCATCAATGCCGGGGTACGCCCAGCCTTCCTCATCTTCGCGCTCGTGCCGCTGCTCTTCGAGCGTGGTGATCTTCTCGGCGAGGTGGTAGGTGAAGATCGCGCCGAATGGGGGGTTGGGCGCGGCGTAGAAGGAGGCGCCCTGGTATCCCCGGCCGTTGGTGTGGCCGAGCCGGCTCCGCTCGACGTAGAGCGGCGCGTCCTTGACGCCGAACAGCACGGGTTTGCCGGTGAGCACGTCTTCGCTGATGGTCCGGAGCGGTGAGTAGTCGTCGAGCACGTAGAAGCCTCGGCCGAACGTGCCGAGCACCACGTCGTTCTCGCGGCGCTGGATCTCGAGATCCTGGACGGCGATGGTGGGGACGCCGCTCATCTTGATCCAGGTCTGGCCCGCATCGACGGTGAAGTACGCCGCGAACTCGGTCCCGAGGAACAGCAGATCCGGATTCGCGTGGTCCTGGCGGATGACGTAGCAGATGTCGCGCTCGGGCAGGTCGCCGGTGATCGGCGTCCACGTCCTCCCGCGGTCATCGGAGCGATAGGCATACGGGGCGAAGTCGCCCATCTTGTGGTTGTCGAAGGTGGCGAAGACGACGTCGGGATCGACCATCGATGCGTGCAGGCAGCTGACGTAGGTCCTCTCCGGCACGCCCTCGATGCGCTCGATCCTGCGCCAGTTCTCGCCGCCATCCTCGGTGACATGGATGAGTCCGTCGTCGGTGCCAACATAGAGGAGCCCCTCGGCGATGGGGGATTCGTCGAGCGCGACGGCGTTGCCGTAGATCGACGTCGAATTGTGCTTGGCGACCGCGTCGGGCTTCTGGATCACGCCCATGACCTCGAGCGTGTTTCGATCGATGCCGCGGGTGAGGTTCGGGCTGACGATCCGCCAGTTGTTGCCGCGATCGTCGGATCGGAACAGGAAATTGCCCGCGAAGTAGAGCCGCTCGTTGTCGTGCGGGCTCATGATGAGCGGCGTATCCCAGTTGAAGACGTACGGCTCGTCGCCGGGACGCGCCAGGGGCCGGATGTCGGCGACCTCGCCGGACCGCCGGTCGTGGCGCACCAGCCCGCCGTACTGCCACTGGCTGTAGACCAGATTCGGGTCCTGTGGGTCGACGACCGTCTCGTAGCCGTCGCCGCCAACGGTGATGAACCAGTGCTCGTTCATGATGCCGCCGCGATCGGTGGTGCGCGATGGCCCGCCCTGCGTGTTGTTGTCCTGCGTGCCGCCGTAGATGTTGTAGAAGGGCTCGGCGTTGTCGACGTTGACGCGGTAGAACTGGGTGATCGGCAGGTTTGCCATGAACCGCCAGTTCTCGCCGGCATCGTGCGTGTCGTAGAGGCCGCCATCGGAGCCGACGAGCATGTGGAGGGGATCCTCTGGATCGATCCACAGCGCGTGGTCGTCGACGTGCCGGTTCATGCGGGGCACGACCTGGAAGCTCCTGCCGCCGTCGCGGGTGACGTGCATGAACGTGTCGAGCGAATAGACGGTGTCGACATCGGTGGGATGGCAGACGATCTCGTTGTAGTACTGCGGGCTGGTGGTGGCGTGGCCGCTCATCTTTGTCCAGGTCTCGCCGCGGTCGTCCGAGCGGTAGAAGCCGCTCTCGCCCTTGGCCGCTTCGACGATGGCGTAGAGCACGTCGGGGTCGGCCGGCGAGATGTCCAGGCCGATCCGGCCCTTGTCCTCGCCCGGCAGGCCCGAGTTGATCTCCTTCCAGGTGGCTCCGGCATCCGTGGATTTCCAGAGGCCGCCCTCGGGCCCGCCATTGATGAGCGTCCAGACGTGCCGCCGACGCTGGTAGGCGGAGGCGTACAGCACGTCGGGGTTGCGCGGGTCGAGGTGGACCTCATTGATCCCGGTGTCGTCGGAGACGTGGAGGATGCGCTCCCAGGTCTCGCCGCCGTCGATCGTCTTGTAGAGGCCACGGTCGCCGCCGGACCGCCAGAGTGGCCCCTGCGACGCGACGTACACGGTGTCCGAGTCGCGCGGATCGACTGCGATCATGCCGATGTGCTCGGATTCGGGCAGGCCGACATTGGTCCAGCTGCCACCCCCATTGATGCTCTTGTAGACGCCGTCGCCAAAGGAGACCGAACGCTGCGAGTTGTTCTCGCCCGTGCCGACCCAGACGACGTTGGTGTCGTTGGGATCGAGGGTGATGCACCCGATCGAGTACGAGCCCTCGCCATCGAAGACCGGCTCGAACGTGATGCCGTCGTTGACCGTCTTCCAGACATTGCCGCTGGCAACGGCGACGTAGTACTCGGCGTCGCGGTGGGGATTGACGGCAAGGTCGCCGATGCGTCCGGACATGAGGGCGGGCCCGATCGAGCGGAACTTGAGCCCCGAGAAGGAACCGGCGCTCATCACCGGTTCTTCTTCGGACTCCGCTTCCTGGGCGGCGGCATCGGCCGTGGGGGCCTGGATGCCCTCCTGGGGCGCAACCACCCGCGGTCCCCGGGTAGTCCCGGCGCTCGCCCATTCACCGCCCTGGGTGTGAGTCGGTGCGCAGCCGATCACGGCGGCCCCGGCGAGGAACAACATGGATCGGATTGGCAGCAAATCGCTCACGACGCACCTCCTTGCGGAGAATATGTAGGCCCACGCCGCGGACGGCGGCGTGGTCGATGCCGCCCTCGGAATGCCGGCGAAATTGGGCAGCGCCGCGCCAGCGAGCGTGGCGTCGCGGTGGTCAGCGACCGGGCACGGCGCGGCCTGGCGTCCAGGGCAGGCCCGCCTCATCGAGGCGGCGTTCCAGTTCCGGAAGTTCACGCGTCACCAGGCGATCCAGTTCCGCCTTCAGGTCGGCGAATGTCCGCCGAGCGATGTCATACGACTCGCGGTGTGTCGGCGTGGGGCCGTGCAGCGCGTACTGGGTCCCGAACTGCGCCACGCTTAGTCTCCGCGAGATGGAGACGGGCCCCTGGTCATTCGCCAGGCCACGCCGCTCGTTGCCGGAGAGCCGTTCCTGCATATCGGCGACGCGTCGCGCCATCAGCCTGACTTCATCGCCGAGCGTGGCGTCGTCGACGATCGACCGATCGAGGGTCTGCCTAATAGCGCCGAGCCGGCGCCCCGTGTCCTGCAGGACACGCCTCGCTCCGGCTACGGACCGCTGCATCTCCGCGATGCCCCGATTGAACGCGACCAGATCGCTCGGGGACGCGCCCGGCAGAGTGCCGCTCTTGCGTAAAGGCACGACCTCGAACTGCTCCGACTTTCCGCTGTCGATCAGTTCGCCGTCGACGCGCGTCGAGAGGTGCACGGTGTATGTCCCCGGCGTCACGAGGACGCCATCGTCTGGATCGCCGATGGCGTACACGCTATCCTCGCCGCGATCCGCGACCCACGGATCGGTAGAGGGGTAGGTCAGGCTCCACTGCACACGGTGGATGCCGCGTTGCGTTGGTCCGGTGATGTGCCGGACGACGTCGCCGTTGGCGTCGCGCACGGTGAGCACGACGGCGGGGGGTTCTTCCTGTTCTTCTTCGCGGAGCGCGTCCCACCCAGGCGTGGGCGTATCGCCGCCGGTCTCGGCGATCTTCGTCTCGCGCTTCGTGCGGATTTCCTTTCGCGTCTCGAGCGGTTCCCGGAGGTAGTACGTGAAGGTGGCGCCGAATGGTGGATTTGGCGCAACGAAGAAGGCGTCGCCCTGGGAGGCCTTCTGGCCGTAGCCGAGCGTGCGACGGGGCACGTACCACCACGCATCGCGCACGGGGAAGAGGTCCACGTCCTGCTCGAGCGTATCTTCGGAGACACTCCGCAGCGGAGAGTAGTCGTCGAGGATGTAGAAGCCCCGGCCGAATGTCGCGCCGACCAGATCGTCCTCGCGCGTCTGGATCGCGAGGTCGCGGAACGGGATGTTCGGCACGCCGCCGGTCAGCTCGATCCAGTCCTGCCCGTCGTTCACGCTAAAGAAGACGCCGAACTCCGTGCCAACAAAGAGCAACTCCGGCTTGATGTGGTCCTGCACCAGCCTCCAGACGATGTGCCGGTCGGGCAGGTTGGCGCCGATCGACGTCCAGGTGCGGCCGCGGTCGGAACTCTTGAGCGCGTACGGGGCGAAGTCGCCTGCCTTGTGGTTGTCGAGGCAGACATAGACGGTGTCGGCATCGTGCAGGCCGGCCTTGATGTCGTTGACGAACGCGAAGTCGGGCACCTCGGGAAGCGGGCCGGCTGCCCGCCAGGTCCGCCCGCCGTCCTCGGTCACGTGGATCAGCCCGTCATCCGTGCCGGCGTAGATCAAGCCGGCCTGCTGCGGCGATTCCGAGAGGGAGGTGATGGTGCCGTACTTGGACATCGCGTAGAGGTCCCAGATGGCGTCGAAGCTCCACACGCGCCCCATCATCGGTTCGGTCAGCCGCTCGATGCCGCGCGAGAGATCGCCGCTGATGGCGACCCAGGACTCGCCACGGTCGTCGCTTTGCCAAACGCGCTGGCTCGCGAAGAAGAGGCGGGCCGGATCGTGCGGACTGATCAGGATGGGTGCGTCCCAGTTGAAGCGGTCGGTTTCCTCGTCGGCGCCCGGCTGGGGCTGGATGTAGACGATCTCGCCGGTCTTGCGGTCGTGGCGCACCAGGTTTCCCTGCTGCCACTGCGAGTAGATGATGTCGGGGTTCGTCGGGTCGATCGCGGGCTGGTGCCCGTCGCCGAAGACGGTGATCATCCAGTCGGAGTTGCGGATGCCGTGGATGTTGTCGGTGCGCGACGGGCCGTACTGGGTGGCATTGTCCTGGGTGCCGCCGATGACGTGGTAGAACGGCTCGTCATAGTCTACGGCGACCTTGTAGAACTGCGTGACGGGGAGGTTGGCGGTGAACTTCCACGTCTCGCCGAGGTCCCAGCTCTCGTACAGGCCGCCGTCGGATCCCATGAGCAGGTACTCGGGATCGCTGGGGTTGAAGGCGAGCGCGTGGTTGTCGCTGTGCTTGTGCGTCTCCTGCAGCCGCCGGAAGGTCTTGCCACCATCTTCGGTCACGTGCGCACGCACGTCCATCTGGTAGACCCGGTCGAGCTTGTGCGGGCTTGCGAAGATCTCCTGGTAGTAGTGGGGACCCGTGCCGCCCGAGATGTACTCGGCGCCCTTCGTCCAGGATTCGCCGCGATCGGTGCTGCGGTAGAAGCCGCCCTGGCGGTGGGCGAGTTCGATGGTCGCGTAGACGATGTCCGGATCGATCGGCGAGACGGCAAGGCCGATGCGGCCCTTGTCCTCCGATGGGATGCCGCTGGTGAGTTCCCGCCAGGTGCGTCCGCCGTCGGTGGACTTGTGGATGCCGCTCTCCGGCCCGCCGTTGATCAGGGCTGCGACGTTCCGGAAGCGCTGCTGCGTCACGGCGTACATGACGTCGGGGTTGCGCGGATCGAGGTGTAGTTCGTTGACACCGGTGTATTCGCTCCCGCCGAGGATCTTCTCCCAGGTCTGCCCGCCGTCGGTGGACTTGAACAGTCCGCGATCGCCGCCGGGGGACCACAGCGGACCCTCGGCGGCGACGTACACGGTGTCCGAGTCACGCGGATCGACCGCGATCATCCCGATGTGCTGCGAGTCCCTCAGCCCGAGGTGCTCCCACGACGCACCACCGTCGCGGCTCCGGTACACGCCGTCGCCGTAGCCGACGTGGCGTCCGCCGACGTTCTCGCCGGTGCCAACCCAGACGACCTCGGGATTGCGCGGATCGAGCGTCACGCAGCCGATCGAGTATGAGCCCTGGTCGTCGAAGATGGCGTTCCAGGTGGTGCCCGCGTTGGTCGTCTTCCATAGATTGCCGCTTCCGACGGCGACGTACCACGTGCTCTGGTCCTCCGGATGCACGGCGAGATCGGACACGCGACCCGACATGAGCGCGGGGCCGATCGATCGCAGCTCCAGTCCGGCGAACGTCTCGGCGCTCATGGACTCCGGGGTCTCGCCTTGCTGCTGACTCGCGCCAGCGCTGGCTGCCCGGGCCGAGGCAGCGAACCAGCAGCAGGCCAGCAGGATCTGCAACGAAGAGCATGCGGTTCGATGAGCTGCCATGTCTGGCTCCTGGGCAAGTGACCGTGGTGATTCGCGTCGTGTCGGGCATCCTAACCGAGCCGCTGGCACGCCTCCGGGGAGGCGGCCACCGCTGGCGGGCGGGATCACGTCGATGCCGGGACGTTCGTCCAAGCGGCCGAAGCCGCCGTCCGCTCCCATTCCGGGGTCGAGCGTGGGGCTGGACCGTGATAAGCCTCGAGCGCACGCCCATGGACGTGGACGTGGCCCGAGGCACGCGATGCAAGAACGGGAACGGTCAGGGCGTCCGGTGCTCCGGCCACAGCGGCGGCTGCTGCGAGACCCCGAGGAACCGGGGGGAGCCACCGCCCGCCGAGTAGTCGTTCATGAACGCAAAGTAGTCGAGGCTCGTGACCAAGCCGTCCTGGTCGTAGTCGCCCTCGAAGAACGTCGGGTCGTCGGCGTCATCGGGATCCGAGTACTGCGACATAAACAGGAGGTAGTCCAGGCTGTTGACGGTGCCATCGCCGTTGAAGTCGGCGGGGGTGCTGATGTTCCCGAACTCGCACACTCGACGGACCCACTCGGTCGCCGGCATCGATCCGACTTGGATGCCGAGCCACTTGCCCCCGCGTACGTGGTTGTACGCGTCCTCGATGTCGCCGAGACTTCCGGTCATGTACCAATAGCCAACGCTGGAGAGCAGCGGGTTGACGGGCGTTGCGAGGCCAAAGTTCGTGCTCCACCAGAAAGGATTCTGGCTCGCGGCGAGCCAGGGAATCTGGGACTCAGTGGGCCAGACGCCCGGCGCGGTGATAAGCCCGGACCCCGCTTCGCTCGCGATGTACGTCCTGCGATCCGAATCAACGTCGTACAGCAGCGGGCTCTTGTTGATCGCCTCGAGCAGCGATGCGTTACCGAAGCTGCTATCGAGCCAGATCGTCCGGATGCCGCTGTTGTGCCACGGCTCGAAGTCCACCAGCACGTCCTGCATCGTCGCCGGATCGTTGAGATCGCTCTCGCTTACAAACGAGATGGACTGCGGCAGGATGTAGATCTCGAGCGATACCTCGGGGTGCGCGTCGGCCCACTCGCGGATGAACGTCAGGTAGCCGTACTGCTGCCATGCCGTCATGTCGGCGAACGCGAGCGAAAGATCGCCGGTTGCACGGTTTAGCGCGATGCGGCGCCAGCCGCTGTCGTACAGCGCGTCGAGCTTGGTAATAAGTGCATCGAATCCCGCCCAGTTGTCGTCCGGATCGGGATGACCATTGCCATTGGCGTCGTCATTGTCGCCAAGAAGATGCTGGACGTTGGCCGTGTCCAGTCGCAGGCTTTGGAAGGCGATCGGCCGGCGATCGATGGGGAAAGTCGGCAGGACGTACGATCCGCCGGGGAATTCCTGGGGCCGGAGCGGATCGGCGGTCGGCGGCGGCGGCGTCCAGCCGCCCTGGGACCACGCCGTCGCGGTAACGCAAGCGGCCAGTGTCGACGCGGTGAGAACGTTCGCATGCATGGGCATCTCCTCGTGTGCTTGGTCCGATCGATAAACTCCACGCTGCGATGTGATGCCGGCAGGACATTGCTTTGGATCCATTGGCGAACGTCGCATCCCGGCGCCATCGCATTGGATACACAAGCAGGAACCGCGCCGAGCGGGGCCACGAAGGACCGGTTTTTTGGTCGGCGGCGGCGCGAATCACGGACGGGGAGACGAATGGCGACCGGCAGCTCCACGGAAGACGAAGGCCGCATTGCGGAAAACACCATTGATCGATTCGTCGAGTTGCATTACGATGAATTGCGAAAGCTTGCAAGCCGCATGCTGCGCACCGAATCGCCGGACCACACACTGCAGCCAACGGCTCTCGTACACGAGGCGTACATGGCGATCGCGGCCATGCATAACGTCCAATCTGACGAGCACTTCTTTGCGCTGGCGACGCGAACGATGCGTCGGCTGCTCGTGAACCATGCCCACAAGCGATCCGCGCAGAAGCGAGATCGCAAGCGGACGCGGGCACGGGCCGGGGATGAATTGCCGGCGAGTGGCCTGGCCGCCATCGATCTCATCGCGCTCGATGAGGCGCTCGACACGCTCGATAAGCAGGACCGACAACTCGCGACGATCGTGGAGCTTCGGATCTTCGCGGGCCTGGGGACGTCCGGCATCGCCGCGGCTACGGGAATCTCGGAACGCAGCGTAAAGCGACACTGGATGTTCGGGCGCGCATGGCTCCGGAGCAAGCTGTGTCATTGACGAATGAAGAATGGCGGAAGGTCCGAGCGCTCTTCGACGACGCTGCTGGCAGGAGCACAGGGGCCGAAGATCTGCAGCGACGCCTCCATGGACTTGGCGATGACGCTGCGGAACTCGCACGGCGGCTGATCACGTGGCACGCCGACACCGCGCCCGGGGACAGTCCCGACGCGGTGCTCCCGGCGATCCGCCCCGGCGACACGATCGCGGGATTCACGCTCGAAGAGCAGCTGGGGTCTGGTTCGTACGGCGTCGTGTACCGTGCCACGCAACGCTGGCCAGTCCGCGAGGTCGCGTTGAAGCTGGTCCCATCGGGTCCGCACCAGGATCAGGCTACCTTCGAGCACGAAATCGACGTGCTTGCCGGACTGGACCATCCCGGCATTGCCCGGGTATTCACAGCGGGCTCGGTTGTCATTGCTGGTACGGCGTGCTTCTACGCCGCCATCGAATTGGTGCGTGGTTCGATCATCACGGAGGTCGCAGCTACGCGGAGCTTGCGTGAACAACTCGCACTGCTCGCCTCGGTGTGCGATGCCCTGCAGCACGCCCATGATCGTGGCGTCATGCACTGCGACATCAAGCCGTCCAACATCATGGTCAGCGATGACGGTGTCGCGAGACTCCTGGATTTTGGCATAGCACGATTGCAGGGTCGCAGCAGCGAAGGCTCGTGCAGTGGTACGCCGGCCTACATCAGTCCCGAGTTGCTCACCGCCCGCGCCGAGCCAACGCCCGCATCAGAGGTCTTCGCGATCGGTGTCGTCATTCATGAGGTGCTAGCCGGTCGATTGCCCTGGGCCGTGAACGACCGGTCGCTCCTGGCGGCCGTGCGGCGCGCTACGCAGGCTCCGGAGCTATCGCTCGCGGAGTCGCTGCCGGCCGATGTGCGGCATCTGCTCCGTCGTTGCCTGGCAGACAATCCGGGGGAGCGGTACGCACACGTGGCGGATGTGGCCGAAGATCTGCGGCGCGTCGGGGCGCTCCGGCCGGTGCAGGCGCGCCGGCAGACGGTGGCGTATCGATCCTCCAAGTTCATCCAGCGGCGCCCGTGGACGACCGGGGCATGGACGGTCGCGTGCCTCGTGCTGGCAAGCCTCGTGCTCCTCGCTGCCATCGCGACCACCAACGCGGGTCGGCAGCGGCTCGCGGCGCAGCAATCCGTTTCGGAGCGACGGGCGAGCGACGCGCTGTCCAGGCTGATGCTCGAGGCCGTGCGTCCGCAAAATCTGGGACCGAACGCCACCCTCTATGACACGATGGAGTTCATCACGAACCGAGTTGCCGCCGGCGATCTCGATGCGATCGAGGCAGCCAACGCGCAGTCTCGTGGCGAATTCTACATCGAACTCGCATCACGCTGCTATGACTGTGATTTGTTGGACGAAGCCATTCTGTATGCGCGCCGTGCGGTCAATGTCCTCGAGGAACAGGAAGGACACGCGGGCCCAGAACTGTCCGAGGCGCGTCTCGTGCTTGCGCGTGCACTGATCGGCTTGGACGACATGGACGCAGCGAAAGAGGTAACCGACCAAGCACTACGGCAGCATGATCGTGCATCCAAGGACGACGACAAGAACGCGCTCCGGTGGCGGCGGCTTCCCCTGGAGATTGCGATACACGAGGGACGATACGACGACGCCGTACGCATCGGCGAACGAGTCCTGGAAGACTGGCAGCGAGTCGATTCGGCGGCGCCCGAAGTTGCCGATACGCTCTTCGGCCTCGGCGAAGCACATCGACGTCGCGGAGATTACGAACTCGCGGAGCAGCTGCTTCGCGACGCACATGCTCGGTATCGCGAGAGTTTTGGTGAGACGCACCCTCGCACGCTGTCATCCTGCAACTCTCTCTATCTGATATACCTACAGACGGGTCGCATAGAGCAGTCTGTCGAGCTGTCGGACGAACTTCGGTCGATGGTGCTGCGAGTCTATGGATGGCGGCATCCCAACACGGTTGCCCTGTGGAACAACATGGCGCAGGCTTGTGCGCTAAGCGGTCGCCTCGAGCGGGCCCGCCAACTCGCCGAGGAGGCCCTCGAGGCGTGCCGGGTCCACCATGCCGAAGGTGATGAGCCAACGCGCATGACGTGGCGCCTGCTCGGGGAGATCGCGTCGCGGCAGGGGCGCTATGCAGAGGCCGAATTGTGGTTCGGCAAGGCGCTAGAGTCGTTCGAGCGGGTGTTGTCGCCGGGGCATTTCATGAACCTGCAGATCAGGCACAACATGGCGGTAACGCGAGTCCGAGCTGGGTACGCCGAGGGCAGCATCGACCACTTCGCGGCAGCGTGGAGGGGCCTGGTGGACATGTTCGGCCCGGGCCACCCGCACGTCCGCGCGACCGAAACCAGTTACGTGGACGCATTGCTCGAAACAGGCAGGCCGGTTCGGGTGCTCGAAGTGCTTGGAACAGAAGGGGCGGGCCCGGATGCCCGCCGGAGCACGTTGCGCATCGAGGCGATGCTCGCTGCTGGCCAGCTCGACGAAGCAGAGGTGGCATTGTGGTCCATGCTCTCGAATGACGAGGTACGCGAAAAGGTGCGCCTTGATGCGAGCCGGCTGCTCGCCGACCTGTTCATCGAGCGGCACGAGTATCGAATGGCATACGAAGAGTACGATGCCCTCGTGCGCGCGATGGCCGACGATACGCTGCACGAATCGTCGCGAGTGGCCGATCTCTACGAGGGCCTTGCCAGGGCCCATCTCGGCATGGGCGAGTACATGCCAGCCTACATGATGCTAAAAGGCGTGCTGGATCATGGCGCTGTCGTGCAGGAATGCAGTACGAAGCAAGCCGAGTGGTGCGCGTTGATGGCCGAGTGCGCGCTGCATATGGGTGATGTCTATCTGGCGGAGCGACTCTACGACCGAACTCGCGTTCTGTGCGACGCCCTGGGCGTCAGGGAGGAGCATCCGTTGCGAGTGGCCATGCACGCGCGCAGCTTGGATCCCATGCGCATCCGCACGATTGGTTCTGTGGGTGCAGGTGGAAGAGCCGACGGTGTGACAGTCGAGCATCGGCGGTAGCGTGAAGGTGCGAACGGGTTTTGCGTGAACTGGTGATCGCAGATGGCGTGATCGATCACGAGGCCGCCCCCTGGCGCATCTGGGTGGGTGATCGCGCTGCAACGAGGTTCCGCTCGGGGCGTGGGGGCCTTCGTCGTTGTGGTGCGCCGGGATGTCGGCCAGGGCCCGATGCTCCGGAGGCACCACCAAGCAGCCAGCCCCAGGCCCGCACCGGCGTCCGGGGATCTAGCCTTGCCCGTGCAGCAGCTCGGAGAGGTAGAGAGTTCCATCTCCCGCGGCGGAATTCCTACCATCTCACTGCCCGTTGTGCTTCAACGCACGATGATCACGATGTCGAAACACGCAAGTCCTTGAAACAGAGGCATTTGGCCCCGTAGCTCAGCGGTTAGAGCACGCGACTCATAATCGCTTGGTCCCCGGTTCGAATCCGGGCGGGGCTATTGAGTGGGTGCTAGGCGCACGTGCTCGGCAGCACCACACGTTCGTGCCGCGTCGGTGCCCACCGCTGTCGCCGCACGGTCATGCTGGCCGCCCGAGATTCCGTGCCATCGCCGCCTTAGGGCAGCGGCGCCCGGCGTCTCAGGGATCGGCCGGCTTGCGACCGCCTTCAGCGGGGCAAGCTGCAGGACCTCTCTGCTTCCGATCTCGTCTCGAAGATTCATGGTGTGGCTGGTGATGCGCCATTGCCGTCCCGTGCGCCGGAGTTCGTACCCGTAGTCGCCCCGCGCCTGCCAGAAGTGCCCACCGAGGTAATGATCCGCGACGAAGTCCGCGGTTGCGACGGCGGTGTCGCCGCGGATCAACACGTGGATCTCGGACAGCGTGTGCCGCGTGCGATCAAAGCCGGGCAGGAAGCCGGCCCAGGACCGCATGAGATCCGCGGCTGCGAGTGTCGCCGCCGGCTGGCCAGTCAGCGAGCTGTAGTCGACGATGACCTCGTCCGCATAGAGATCTTGGAGGGCATCGAACTGTCCCAGGTCCGCGAGCTGGCAACGCCCTCCACGACCGTCTTCACGGCCGCCACATCCTGCTGCAGTTCGAACACCGTCGTGAAATGCTCCGCGAGGGCGTCCGCCGCCATCGCGATGGGGGCCGGTTGGTCATAGAAGTCGAACTGCGTGATGCCATCCAGCCACATGATGCGGGCGTGACCACCCATGCGCGCCGCGAACTCCGTGACGCCCTCGGGAATGACTGCCGCACGCGAGTGCACCACGAGCGTGGGCTTGCGGA
The DNA here is from genome assembly GCA_039819165.1 of Planctomycetota bacterium. NCBI lineage: Bacteria > Pseudomonadati > Planctomycetota > Planctomycetota bacterium. The sequence goes on along the minus strand of JBCBSM010000002.1, from coordinate 141,243 downwards.
GCGAATCGCCGATGCTGATCGCGTCATAGGCCAACCAGGGCTCCCATGATGCAACGTTGAACCGGTTGTCGTACGTCTCGACGAGTCCGCGGTCGGCCTCCGTGTAGTACGGAACGTTGAACACCAGCGCGGCTTCGTTTGTTGTGCTGGCGGCCTCGATGATGACCGGTTCATCCGATGCGGCCGCTTCGCGGCCGGCCGCGACCAGGTTCGCAACGCCCTCCGGTCCGCCGTAGACCGATTCAGCGATGGCGTCGTTGTGCAGCCATGGTGCCGACAGCCCGATCGCCCGAACAACTGGACTCCGGTGTGCCGCGTCACTCATGTAGCCCGCGGAAGCGCACACCCCGAGGCCGCCGATACGCGCGGCGTCCACCTCGGGCCGTGCGGCCAGATACGTCGTGGCGGCAATGATGTCCTCGGTCTTGCGCTCCGGATCCTCGAGGAAACGGGGATGTCCCTCCGAGTCGCCCCAGCCGCGAAAGTCGAAGGTCAAGACCGCAAACCCGCGGCCGGCCATTACTGCGGCGCAGGTCGCCGGCATCTGCTCCTTTACGGTCGTCCAGGCACCGGTGACGACGAGGCCCGGGAGCCTGCGTGCATCGTGCCCGTCCGGAAGGTAGAGATGGCCCACGAGCGTGACGCCGCCGGACTCGAAGGAGACGTTCCGACGGACAACCTCATCGAAACCCCATGCTCCGTTGGCAAGCAAAGCGCCAAGGACGGCGGCGGTGATTGCGGCAGACTTCATGGCGGGTCCTCGTGTGATCTTGATCGAAGCGTCGCTCAACTCATGCGTCGATTCAACGCGCGAAGCATCACGCCGCATAGCGGAACAAATGCAGATGCGTTGATGATGTTAGAGCGTTCGTGCTCGTTCGGCGTGTTGCAGAGCACGGTGATTGCTGGGCCATCTTGCAAAGGCAGAACCCACGCACTCGATGGTGAGCGGTTCATGGTCAGGCAAGAAGAGCCCCGAAGACCCGCAACGCGACATCCGTGGCGTCGCTCGTGAGGTTCGTCGCGGCCACGCAACTGCTACTTCCGGAACCAATTGTTGCACTTCTCCACCCGGCGGTGGCCCAGGCCTGCCTCGGCATGCAGGAATCTCCGTGCCGCTTCCTTGCCGTTGAGAGCGACTGGAATCCAGCGAACAGCACGCGTGGAGTTGTCCCGAGGCCCCCAACGCGCAACCAGCACGGCGGCCGCGGAGAAGCCGCGCGGCCGCCGTGCTCGGGGGGATTTTCGGATGGGTTCCACGCACCCGCGCGACGCTTCGTTGCCGGCCGGTGTTACGGGCAGCCGGTGTCGAATGCGTTCTGGAAGCAGAGGAAGTCCCAGATCTCGAGCCGGCCGTTGCCGTCGCAGTCGGCATCGAGGCTGCCGGCGGCGAATGCGTTCTGGAAGCCGAGGAAGTCGAAGATCGTCAGCTCGCCGTCGGCGTCCTGGTCGGCGAAGCACGGCAGGAAGTTGGGCTCGCCGAAGATGAAGTCGTCCATGACCACCAGGTCGTTGGCGGGCCAGGCTTCCTGCACGCCGGCGGCCAGCGCGGTATCGCCGGTCACGATCCGCACGCGGGTCACGATCGCCTCGTCGTACTTCACGCCCAGGAACGACAGCGACTCGCTATCCACGTCGCCGGCCTGCACGTAATAGATGCCCAGGAACTCGTCGTCCAGGCCGTAGAACGTCAGGCTGGTCTGCTCCTCGGTGTCCACGTCGCTGAAGACGGCGCCGAAGCCGGTGCTGGCGGCGGGGCGGTCCTCGCCGGGAATCCGGAAGTGCACGTCGACGACGTTGCTGCCGATGGGCGTGAACAGCCGCTCGGGGCTAAAGGTCGAGAAGATGTCGTCGTAGGTCGGGTCGATGTTGGCGAACTCCACGCCCACGCCCGACGCCTCGGTGGCCGACAGCTGGAAGCCCGTGCCGTCCGTGGTGAACACCACGCCCCGGGCCCGCGGGAAGGCCGGGAAGTTGAAGAAATCGCCCGGGAAGTCGTTGGGGGCGCTGACGGCGTCGGGGGCGGCATCCCAGTCGATCTGGCGGCGGCCCGTGCCCACCGTGCCCGGCTCGGGACGGTTCAGATCGCCCAGGGCGTCGCGGAAGGCGTCGACCGTCGCGGTGATGTCCCCGGCGGTGGCGCCCGAATCGCTGTAGACGACCGGGTCGGAGGCGTGGGCGGCGCCTGCGGCGGCGACGAGGGTGGCGGCAACGAGCGTGCGGTTGGTCATGGACTGCATGGCGTATCCTCTCGGTATGCGTTCGATGGCCCGTCCAAGGCGGGCCACGGTGGGTACCCGCGGGGGTCGGCACGCCGTTGCGCCGAATGCGAAGGCCCCGGGGCTCTGCGGCCCGCCGCCTCCCTCCTGGGTCGTGGCGGGCCAGACCGAGATATGGAAACCGCCGGCGGCGGGCGCAACGCCGCGGCGATTTTTCTGGCCGCCCCATGGACGACGACCTCACCAAGCTGCTGGATCGCGTCGGCTCGGGCGATGCCCGCGCGCGGGAGGACCTCGTCGAGCGGGTCTACGACCGCCTCCGAGCCATGGCCGGCCGGCAGCTCGGCGGGTCGGCGGCCCACACGCTGCACGCCACTGCCCTCGTCCACGATGCCTACGCCAAGCTCTTCGGTGGCCGCGACCCCAGCTTCGAGGGCCGCCACCACTTCTTCGGCGCGGCCGCGAGCGCCATGCGGCAGGCCGCCGTCGAGCACGCCCGCCAGCGGCTCGCCCAGAAGCGGGGCGGCCACTGGCACCGCGTCACGCTCACCGGCCTCGACGTCGCCGGCGGCGATGAGGTCGACACCCTCGGCCTCGATGCAGCGCTCACCGAGCTGGCGAACCTCCACCCCAGGCAGGCCCGCATCGTCGAACTGCGGTTCTTCGCGGGCCTCACCGTCGCCGAGGCCGCCGATGCGCTCGGCGTCTCGCCCCGCACCGTCGAGCTGGACTGGCGGACGGCGCGGGCCTGGCTGCGGAGCCGCCTGAGCGAGGGCGACGCGGGAGATGCCGAGTGATGGACGCCGCCCGCTACGAGCTCGTCACGAGGCTGTTCCAGGAGGTCTGCGACCTGCCGCCCGAGCGACGAATCGCGGTGCTCGACGAGCGCTGCGACGACGCCGAGCTGCGGCGGGCCGTGGAGGATCTCGTAGCCGAGGACGGTTCGGCGGCGGGATTCCTCGAGCCGTCCGCCGTCGCGTCGGCGTCGCCAGAAGAGCCGGCCACGCTCCGCCGCGTCGGCCGCTACGCGGTGGTCGAGGAGCTGGGCCGCGGTGGCATGGGTGTCGTGCTCCGGGCCCTCCAAGAGACGCCCAAGCGCGACGTCGCCCTCAAGCTCATCAAGCCCGAGCTCTTCGGCCGGGGCATCGCGGGCCGGCTCGAGCAGGAGGCCGAGATCCTCGGACGCCTTCGGCACCCCGGCATCGCCCAGATCTTCGAGGCCGGCCACGCCGAGGTCGTCGATGATCGAGGCCGCAGCGAGGAGCGGCCGTTCATCGCGATGGAGCTCGTGGAGGGCACGCCCCTCGAGGTGCACGCACGCAACCAGGGCCTCTCGATCCGGGAGCGCGTTGCGCTGCTGGCCGTGCTCTGCGACGCGTTGCAGCACGCCCACCAGCGCGGCGTCATCCACCTGGACCTCAAGCCCGCCAACATCCTCGTCGACGAGAACGGCGCCCCACGCGTGCTCGATTTCGGCGTCGCCCGCGCCCTCGATCGCGGCGTCGAGGCCCGGCTCGCCGAGGGTGGGAGCATCATCGGCACGCTCGCCTACATGCCCCCCGAGCAGCTCACCGGGCACACCCACGATCTCGACACCCGTGCCGACATCTACGCCCTGGGCGCTCTGGGCTTCGAGCTGCTGACCGGCCAGCTGCCTCGCCGCGCGCCGACCGCGGGATTCGGCGGCACGCCCCTCGCGGCCGACGCGCAGCAGGCCGCCCGCGACGCGCTGCTGGCCGCCCTGACCGCGCCGACGCCGGCGGCGCAGGAGGTCGATGCCCGCATCGACGCCGAGCTGAGTGCGGTGCTCGCGCGGGCCATGGCGCCCGACCGCGAGCGGCGGTACGCCTCCATCGGCCAGTTCGGGGCCGACCTGCGCAGGTGGCTCGCACACGAGCCCGTCGACGCTCGCAGCGGCGGACCGCTCCGGCGGGCCCGTCTCTACGCACGTCGCAACCGCCCGGTGGTCATCGCCGCCTCGATCACCGTGCTCATCGCCGTCGCCGCCCTCGGGCTGCTCGTCGCGAGCATGCTCAACGCGCACGCGTCGGCCGAGCGGGAGCGCGAGGCGACCCAGGCCGCGCTGCTCGCCACCGCCGAGGCCGAGGCCGAGATCCTCCGCGCGGGTCGCATGAGCACCTTCCTCCAGAACGCCATCTTCGGCGTCGACCCCGAGGAACTCGGCCCCGATGCCAGCTTCTTCGACGCGCTGGAGTACGCGTCCAACCGCATCCACCGGGATCTCGCCGACGCGCCGCTCGTGGAGGCCGAGGTCCGCTACTCCATCGGCTTCATCTACCGCCGCCACTCGATGTACGCCCCCGCCCGGCGGAACATCCAGGCGGCCCTGCGCACCTGGCGGGAACACCTGGGCGAGGACCACCCCAAGTCCATCTCCGCTGCGGAGGAGATTGCCTACCTCACGCTGCTCGTCGACGGGCAGGCCGAGGCGGCCGCGGAGGGCTTCCGCCGCATCCTGCAGCTCCAGCAGGCAGCCGGCCGTGACGAATCCGCCGAAGCCGGCTGGCAGTGGCTCAAGCTCGGTCGCTCGTTGCTCATGCACGACCGCCTGCACGAGTCCCGCGACGCCCTGGATCGTGCCAGCGATCTGCTCGCGCGGCACTACGGCGAGGCCTACCGCGCACGCGCCATGGCCTGGCGCGCGCTCGCCGAACTCGCCGGCGGCGATGCGTCCGAGGCCGAGGCCACCGCCCGCGCCGCGCTGCAACTCGTTGATGGCGCGAGCGAGCAGTCCTACGCCGAGGCCCACGTCCGCACCGTGCTCGCGCGCGTGCTCGTGGAGGCCGATCGGTTCGACGAGGCGGAGGAGCACGCCCACGCCGCGCGACGGATCCTCGAGGCCAGGCTGCCCGAGAACCACGTCGACCTCGCCGACGTCCACGAGGTCGAGGCGCGGCTCGCGCTCGCCGCCGGCCGCATCGAGGCGGCCTCGACCCACGCCGACGCCTGCCACCGCATCCGCTCGAGCAGGCTCGGCCCCGACCATCCGGACCTCATCGCCGCCAGCGCCCTGCGCACGATGGCCGTGGTCGCGCCGCAGAATCCGAGCGATGCGATGCACGCCATCGACGAGCTGTTCCGCTCCGCGGAACAGCTCGCGGGGTCGGACCATCGCCTGTCCCTCGAGCTGATTCGCTACGCCATCGCCTGCGCGGAATCCGCCGGCGACGCCGCAGCGGCGTTCAACAAGGGACGCGTGCTGCAGTCGCTCGGCGAGCGGCGTGCCGCCCGCTTGCTCGCAAGCCAGGAACCGGCGGTCCGCTAGCCAACCCGCTGCGGCACGCCCGAGGCCGTTGCCGGATCCGCCGCGCACAGCTCGTCGATGAGCGACGCGATTGCATCCGCCAGCACGTCGATCGACCGCCCGAACTCGTCCAGCGGGAGTCGCTCGTCCGGTGTGTGGTCGAGCGTGCTATCGCCCGGCCCGTATGCGGCGATCGGGCATCGCCACGCGGGCCCGACCACGTTCAGATCCGCCGTTCCGGTCTTGAGCTTGGGACGCGGCCGGCCGCCGTTGGTCCGTATCGCGCTGGTCAGCGCCCGCACGACCGGATCGCTCCGGTCGGTCGCATGTGCGCGCTCCATGCCGCGGCACTCGATCTGCACACCCGCCGGCGCCATCGCCCGCAGCTGCTCCGCCAACACGGCCGGCTCGACGCCCACCGGCAGCCGGAAGCCCGCGTCGATGCTCGCCCGCTGCGTCAATCCGTCGCAATCCGAATGCATGTCCTGCATGCTCGCCTGGATCCCGTCGAAGACGCGGCCACAATCCGCGTTGAACGCATCGGCGTAGCCAAGCACGCCGCGCCACCACGCGAACGCGAGGTCCGCCGCCGACGGATCGCGTCCCGCGGAGTGGTGGTGCGGGCACGTCGCCGTCGCGGCCGCCAGCAGCCGACCCTTGTAGCCCAGCGTCACGCCGTCCCAACCGCTCGGCTCGCCGATGATGCAAGCATCGGGCCGCCACCGATCGACCAGGTGCCGCGCGCCGGGCGACATCGGCGTCTCCTCGCCCGCGGCACCCGCCACCGTCAGGCGCACGCCCGCGGGCATGTCCGCCCGCCGTGCGGCCGCCAGCATCGCCGCCAGCGGCCCCTTGGCGTCCACGCTGCCCCGCCCGTGCAGCACGCCGTCCTCGATCCGCACCGGGATGTCGCCGGCCACGGTATCGATGTGGCCCAGCAGCACGACGTGGATGGCCGCATCCGCGGGGCCGCGGTGCGCGACGGCGTTGGTCGCCTCGTCGATGTCCGCGTCGAAGCCCCAGGCGCGAGCTCGATCAACAAATAGCTCGGCCGCTGCTCGCTCCCTACCCGAGATGCTGGGCGTCGACACCAGGTCGACGAGGAACCGCGCGTCGCCATCCAACTGTGGATGCGGAACGCTCACGACGCCACCGCCGCGGCGAACACCGTGCCGCTTCCTGACCGTGCCCGTGCGATCGCGTCGCCGCCCGACGCCGAGGCGATCGCCACCCGGGGCACGCCGCCCGCGATCGCCTCTTCGGCCGCGAGCACCTTGTTCTTCATCCGCCCGCGGGCCGCGGCACGCACCGACTCGAGCGCATCGTCGCCGACGCGGCGGATGAGCGTCTCGGGCCGTGCCGGGTCGGCCAGCACGCCCGGCACGTTCGAGAGCAGCAGCAGTTCGTCGGCCCGCAGCGCCGCCGCGGTCGCGGCCGCCGCCCGATCCGCGTCGACGTTGATCGCCACGCCCTCGGGCGTCACCGCCGGCGGCGTAAGCACGGGCGTCCGCCCCGCATCCAGCAGCACGCCGAGGAAGTCGCCGTCGACCGAGTCGACGCGGCCTGACAGGTCGTCGCGGATGATCCGCGTGCGGCCCTCATCGTCCATTGCGCGGATGGCGTGCTTCCGCCGACCCTGCCAGATGCCCGCGTCGAGCCCGCTCAGGCCGACGGCATCGACACTCGCGGCGCGCAGGCCCTCGACCACCGCCTTGTTCACCCGGCCGCAGTAGGCCATCTCGAAGATCTCCAGCGTCCGACGATCGGTCCGGCGGGACTGGTGCCCGCTCGGGCTGGTGATCGTCTCCGGCGGATGGCCCAGCGCCTCGGCCAGCACGTTGGTCTCGTGCGAACCACCATGCACGAGCACGACGCGGACGCCGGCACGGACGAGTTCGGCGATCTCCGGGACCGCGATCATCGGGTCGATTCCCTCGCCGCCGCCGATCTTGACCACGATGGTGTGCATGTGCGTGCTCCTGCCCGGTTCGTCCGCTACGCGGGGTGCAGCCCCGGAAAGCCCAGCCCCAGCGCCTCGTCGAGGCTGAGTGCAACGTTCATCGCCTGGATGGCCGACCCCGCGGCGCCCTTCACCAGGTTGTCGATGGCGCACAGCGCCACGATGCGTCCCGATCGCTCGTCGATCGCGAAGCCCACATCGGCGTGGTTCGATCCGACCACCACCCGCGGGTCGGGCAGCCGGTTGGGACCGCTCCGATCGGCCACGATCCGCACGAAGGGCTCGCCGCCGTAGGCCTCGCGGTACAGCCGCCACAGGTCGCGGGTCGCCAGCCGCTCTGTGGGCTCGACGTGCGCCGTGCACAGCACGCCCCGAACCATGTCGATGGCGGTGATCGTCGCGTCGAGGTCCAGCGGCCCTAGCGACTGCTCCACCTCGGCCAGGTGCCGATGCCCCGCCGTGCTGTACGTGCGAGCCGTGCGCGCGCGGATCGCGTGGTGCGAGCCCGCACCTCCCTCGGAGCCGGCTTCCGAGGAGCCGACCTTCATGTCCGCGATCGCCCGTCGGACGAGGCCGGCCCGCGCGAGCGGCAGCAGCGCCAGCGTCATCGCCGTCGCGTTGCAGCCCACGCCCGACACCAGCCCCGCTCCCGTCAGCTGCGCCCGCGAGACCTCGGCCAGCCCGTAGGCCGCCTCGGCCAGCACGGCGGGCGCCGGATGGGTCTCGCCGTACCAGCGCTCGTACGCCTCCGGATCCGAAAGCCGGAAGTCCGCCGACAGATCGACCACCAGCGGCGCGAGGCCCCGCCAGCCATCGATCTCGGCCGCCGCCCGCCCGTGCGGCATGCACAGGAAGAGCACGTCGCAGCCCTCGATCTCGTTGGGCGTGCAGAAGGCCGCGTCGACGTGCCCGCGCAGATTGGGGTGCACGCCGTGCACCGGCCGCCCCGCCAGCGAGCGGCTGGAGACCTGCGCGATCTCCATCTCGGGATGGGCGTGCAGCAGCCGCAATAGCTCGCCGCCCGTGAAGCCGCTGCCGCCGACGATGGACGCCCGCCTCAGCACGCGGCCGCTCCCTCGGCGATCGCCACGGCGTGTCGAGCCACGGCCGCGGGGATATCCACGCCCGTGGTGTCGATGCTGTTGCGGAACTCCATCGAGTGGTTCAGCTCGTTGACGAGCAGCCCCCGCCGCGGATCTTCGAGGACGTCCACCGCGACGACGTCGGCGTCCACCGCCGCGGCCGCGCGCGCCGAGGCGTCCCGCAGCTCGTCGTTGATCGCGAGCCCCTCGGCCTGCGCGCCCCGCGCGGTGTTCGTCACCCAGTGGTCGCTCGAGCGCACGATGGCCGCGATCGGCTCGCCGCCCACGACGAACACGCGGATGTCCCGCCCCGGCTTGTCCACGTGCTCCTGGGCGTACACCACGCCCTGCTGCACCGATCCGAGCGTCTCGCGGTGCTCCAGGATCGCCTCGGCCGCGTCGCGATCGTTGAGCCGGGCCACGAGCCGGCCCCACGAACCCACGGTCGGCTTGAGGACCGCCGGGTAGCCGATGGCCTCGACCGCCCGCAGCCCCGCGTCGGCGTTGGTCGCGACGCGGACCGCCGGCGTCGGCACGCCCGCTCGCACCAGCTCGATGGTCGTCCGCAGCTTGTCGGCGCAGACCTCGATCGACCGCAGCGGGTTGATGCAGCGGACGCCGTAGCCCTCGATCAGCCGCAACGCGGTCAGCGTCGCCGTTAGGCTCACCGAGCGATCGAGCACGGCGTCGTACCGTGCCCACTCGCCGGCGTCGGCGGGGTCGAACACGATCCCACGCAGATCCACGGGCGTCACGCGGACGCCGATGGACTCGATGGCATCGAGCAGCAGCCGCTCCTCGGTCCGCAGACGCGTGTAGGTCATCGCGATGTGCATGGTGGCCTCCTGCCGCGGGCGCGCCGCGCTCGAAAGCGGTGCTATTCGCCCCAGTCTTCCTCGACCTCGGGCGCCAGCTCGAGGGTGATGGGCTGGATGGCGATGACCTCCAGCTCCGCGCCGCAGTCGCCGCAGCGGGCGATCTGGCCGTTGAGCGGCGGGCGGTCGAAGGCGACGGCGGCATCGCACTCGGGACAGGCGGTGGTGGCGCTCGGCGATTCGATCATGGCTGTGCTCCGTGCTGCGTGGGTTGGGTGCATGGTGTGGGTGGGCATCGCGTGCGCCCGAACCGCCGCGGAACATCCGCGGCGGACGCGAAGAACAGCACCCCCGGGCGGGCCGGGGGTGCGTCGTTGCTTCGGTGTGCCGGGGCTAGGGCCTAGCCCGCGTGCAGGAAGCCACAACGACAACGCCCGGCGACGAGGACGCCGCGGGTGGTCGCTTTGCTGGCTTTGCGTGCAATGGGGCTTCGCATGGCGGAGGAGTATACCCAGGCGGCCGCGCCGGGCCACGTGCATGCTCGCCCGTGCGGGGTCGCCGCAGGTCGCCCAAAGACCGCCAGCAGCCAACCGCCAATCCGCCAATCGCGACTGGATCCGACCCTCGCCGCGGCCGATAGCCACTGCGGTGCCGCTTGCACCACGAGGGGGCTGCCGCCATGGGCGACGACCGTGCCACGCCGGATCTCGCCGCCGCGGGGGGCAATCCGCCCCCGCACCCAGCCGAGGCCACCCGCCTGGCGATGCTCCACCAGTGCAGCATCCTGGATACCGACCGCGAGCCGGTGTTCGACGGCATCACCCAGCTCGCCGCGAGCATCTGCCGGACGCCCATCGCGCTCATCTCGCTGGTCGATCGTGATCGCCAGTGGTTCAAGAGTGCCGTGGGCCTCGGCGCCCGCCAGACTCCCCGCGACCAAGCGTTCTGCGCGTACGCCATCCTGTCCGAGGAACCCCTGGTCATCGAGGACGCCGCCCGCGACCCGCGGACCCGCGACAACCCGCTGGTCACCGGCGAGCCCGGCATTCGCTTCTATGCCGGCGCGCCGATCCGCCTCGAGTCGGGCGATCCGTTGGGCACCGTGTGCGTCATCGATACCCAGCCGCGCACCATCGACGATGCGTCGCTCGCCCAGCTGCAGGTCCTCGCGCAGCAGACCGCACGGCTGCTCGAGCTGCGCCGCGACGCCCGGCAGGTCGAAGACATTCGGGGCGAGCTGCGGACCATCCTCGATGCCGTCCCGTCGCTGATCTTCTACAAGGACAACGCCAACAAGATCCTCAACGTCAACCGCGCGGGCGCCGAATCGATGCGGATGACCGTCGACGAGATCTCGGGCTGCCAGACCGAGGAGATCTACCCCGACGACGCGTCGGCCTACCTGGAGGACGATCTCGAGGTGCTCAACTCGGGCAGGCCCAAGCTGGGGATCGAGGAGAGCTACGTCAACGCCGAGGGCAAGCGTCGCGTCATCCGCACCGACAAGATCCCGCTGCCCAACCAGCACGGCGAGTTCGATCGCCTGGTGGCGATCGCCACGGACGTCAGCGAGCTCCGCCAGGCCGAGACCCGGCTCAAGGAGGTCCACGAGCGGCTCGACCTCGCGCTGCGGGCGGCGGGCCAGGCGACCTGGGACTGGCACATGCCCGACCATATCGTCGCCTACAGCGACACCTGGTACACCATGCTGGGCTACGAGCCCGGCGAGCTGCCCATGACCTTCGAGGTCTGGGAGGAGCTGGTGCACCCCTCGGACATCGCCGTCGCGATGGCCTGCATGGAGGCGCACCTCTCTGGGGAGTGCGATACGTTCGAGGCCAACCTCCGCATGCGCCGCAAGGACGGCTCGTGGATGTGGATCCGCACGATCGGCCGCATCGTCGCGCGGGACGACGAGGGCAAGCCGCTCCGCGTGGCGGGCATGCACCTGGACATCGATGCCGAGCAGAAGCTCCAGCAGGAACTCACGAGCCGCAACACCGAGCTCAGCCAGTTCGCATACGTGGCGTCGCACGACCTGCAGGAGCCGCTGCGATCCATCGCGAGCCACCTGGCGATCATCCAGGAGGACTGCGGCGACCTGCTGCCCGAGGTGACCCGGCCCTCGCTGGAATTCGCCATCAGCGGCGCCAAGCGGATGAAGGTGCTCATCGACGACCTGCTGCAGCTCTCGCGGATCAATCGCACGGGCCGCAGCCCCGAGCCCACCCCGCTGGCCGAGCCCCTGCGGGCGGCGCTCGCCTCGCTCGAGGCCGCCATCGCCGAGTCGGGCGCCGAGGTCGAGGTCGGCCAGCTGGGCCACGCGCTGGCCGACGCCCCGCAGATCACGCAGGTCTTCCAGAATCTCATCGGCAACGCCATCAAGTTCTCGGGCGACCGTCCGCCCCGCATCCGGGTGTCGGCCGAGCGCCGTGCGTCCTCGGTGGCGGTGTCCATCGCCGACGAGGGCGTGGGCTTCGATCCCGCGCTGTCGGATCGCGTGTTCCAGATCTTCCAGCGGCTGCACACCCGGTCGGAGTACGAGGGCACCGGCATCGGTCTGGCGATCTGCAAGCGAGTCGTCGAGCGGCACGGCGGCGGCATCACCGTGGATTCGCAGCCCGGCCGGGGCACGACCTTTACCTTCACGCTCCCCGCATGCTCGGAGGAACGCCATGAGCAGTCCAGCGTCCGCAAGGCCGGTTGACGTGCTGCTGGCCGAGGACAACCCCGCCGACGCCCACCTGATGCAGCGGATGCTCGGCAAGCTCCGCACGCCGACTCGGCTGCACATCGTCCGCGACGGCGAGCAGGCGGTCCGCTTCCTGCGCCGCCAGGGCGAGTACACCGACGCGCCGCGGCCCGACCTCGTGCTGCTGGACGTCAACATGCCCCGCAAGACCGGCCTCGAGGTCCTGGCCGAGACCAAGGCCGACGACGACCTCCGCAGCATCCCGGTCATCATGCTGACCAGTTCCTGCGCCGAGCGGGACGTCGAGGAGAGCTACCGGCTGCACGCCAACTGCTTCATCACCAAGCCCGTCGACCTCCAGCGTTTCACCGGCCTGGTGCACGCCTTCGAGGAGTTCTGGCTCCGCACCGTCGAGCTGCCCCGCACCTCCGCCGCCTAGCGACGTTCTTGCCCGCGGCGATCCCGCCGCCGATCCGGCCGCCGACCCGAGGAGAGCACCCATGCGGATCCTGGCCCTCGAGGACAATCCGAGCGATCTGCACCTGCTGAAACGCGCCCTGCGGGACCAGCTGGGTCCCGAGCACGAGGTGCTGCACGCCGAGCGTCTCGCCGCCGCCATCGAGCAGATCTCGGCGGCGCCCGCCGACGTGGTCCTGGCTGATCTCGATCTGCCCGACAGCCACGGCATCGAGACCATTCGCGCCGTCAAGGAGGCCGCCCCCGACGCCGCGGTCATTGCGCTCACGGGCAGCGATCCCGGCGTCCTCGCCTACCGCGCGCTCGAGCTCGGGGCGCAGGACTACATTGCCAAGGCAGACGTACTCACGCCGCTGCTCGGCCGCGCGATCCGCTACGCGCTGCACCGCCAGGGCGTGCAGAACCAGCTCGATGAGGCCCACCGCCGCATCGAGCTGGCCAACGCCGAGATGCAGGAGTTCACCTACGCGGCGTCGCACGACCTCAAGTCGCCGCTGCTGACCATCCAGGGCTATTGCGAGTTGCTCCACGCTGCGTGCGAGGCCCGCGATCGCGACTCGATCCACGACGCGCTGGCGGTCATCCAGCGGACCTGCCGCAACGCGACCGCCATGATCGACGATCTGCTGATCCTCTCGCGCGTCGGCCGCAGCGAATGGCATCCCGAGCCGGTCGACCTTTCGGAGCTCGTGCACGAGATGCGGGTCTCGCTGCAGCCCCGGGCCGCGCAGCGGGGCGTGGCCATCGTCGCCGACGAGGACCTGCCCGCGGTCGAGACCGATCGCGCCAGCCTGCGCCGCGTGCTCGAGAACCTCATGACCAACGCCCTCAAGTACGGCTGCCCACAAGCCGGCTCGACGCTGCGCATCGGCGCCACCCAGCGCGGCGACCGCGTCGAGATCTTCGTGCAGGACAACGGCCCGGGCATCCCCGAGGCCGACCGCGAGCGGGCGTTCAAGGTCTTCCAGCGGCTCAGCGACGAGCCGGGCGGCACCGGCGTCGGCCTGTGCGTCTGCCGGCGGATCGTCGAGCGGGCCTCGGGCGAGATCTGGATCGACGACACGCCCGGAGGCGGAGCGACCTTCCGCTTCACCATGCCCGCTGCCATCGGCGACGCTCGCCGGGAGGCGGCCGACCCCGCAGCGACCGCGGCGTAGCGGCGACCGTTCATTCCATCGCACGAATCGCCGCGGGCAGGGCCGACGCGGAACGGAGCGGGTGGGATTCGAACCCACGAGGGGCTTGCACCCCCACACGAATTCCAATCGTGCGCCTTAAACCGCTCGGCCACCGCTCCACTAGTGGGTCCCGATTGCGGGCCCGCAGGATAGGCGGCGGGGGCTCCATCCGCGGCCGACGCGAGCCCAGGTCGCCTACGCGGCCGTTGACGCCTGGGGCCGGAAGACCGGTGCGTAGCCCAGCCACCGCCGCACGGCGTCGACAAGCCGCTGGCCGAGCTCTCGACGCACGAAGACCAGCCCGACCGCCAGCCCGAGGGCCGCCCCCAGTGCGGTATCGCTCGGCCAGTGCGCCCGCTCGATGACCCGCGACACGGCAACGATCACGGCCAGCACGAAGGCCAGCCTCGCGATCGCCGGGTACGCGCACGCCAAGAAGGCCGACAGCAGGAAGGCGAAGGCCGTGTGGCTCGACGGCATGGAGTGGATGTCGCTCAGGTCCGCCGGGGGCAGGATCTGCCAGGCGTGCCGCACGCCGACGGCATCCTCGTGGGCCGCCGCCGCGAAGGGGTGCTGCCCCAGCGGGCCGAGGAAGTCGATCGAGCCATAGAGGTCGGCCATGCCGTCGCGGGGGCGGGGCCGGCCGATGAGCATCTTGCCGGCGTTGACCAGCACCAGCAGCACGGGGACGGCCAGCGCAAGGTCCGCCAGTCGTCGCCGCCCGGCGGGGTGCAGGCACCAGACCGCGATGGCGACCAGCACCAGCCACACGCCCTGGCCATACTCGCCGAGGGTCACCAGCACGCGGCGGACGTCGCCGCCGACGATGCGCTCGCGGTCGATCCATCGCGCCAGCTCGATCAGCATGCCGTCGAGCGGCAGCAGCAGCAGGCCGACGAGCACGCCCACGAGCAGCGGCCGCGCCCACTGCCGCCGCGACGGCAGGCCCGTCCAGACCCACGACCGGAAGACGCCGGTCATCAGCGCGTCGAAGCCGATCGCCGCGGGCCGCAGCCACGCCGGAACCCCCCGGTTATAGTCCCACGCCCGTTGCAGCCCGCTGGGCCCCATGCTCGCGTTCCTCACCGCACCATCCGGCGCCCAGAGTGATCGTCCCGCGGCCTGGCGGGGAGCGAAATGGTACGGCCGCACCGGGGGCGGGCTCGCGCTCGTCGCGTTGTGCCTCGCCGCCTTCCTCCCGGGCTTCTTCCGCCTGCCGACCATCGACCGCGACGAGGCCCGCTTCGCGCAGGCCAGCCGGCAGATGCTCGAGGCCGTCCTGCTGACACCCGCCGAGCGCGATCCGGCCCTGCACGCCGGCGGCCTCGTCGTGCCCATGGTGCAGGACACGCCGCGGCTCAACAAGCCGCCGCTCATCTACTGGGCGCAGGCGGCGTCGGCGGCGGTGCTCACCGGCTTCGAGCCGATGCGCGATGCCATCTGGATGTACCGTGTGCCGTCGCTGCTCGCCGCCGTTGGCACCGTGCTGCTCACCTGGCGGCTGGGCTGCCGCATGTTCGGCCCGCGCGTCGGGATCCTGGCGGCCGGCATGCTCGCGGCGTGCCCAATCTTCGTCTGGGAAGCGCGGCAGGCCCGGGCCGACCACCTGCTCGTCTGCGTCACGACCCTCGCGATGCTGCTGCTGTGGACGACCCTCCGCACGCGATCCCGCGGATGGGCGGCGGCATTCTGGCTTGCCGTCGGCCTGGGCGTGCTCACCAAGGGGCCGATCACGCCCATGGTTGCGCTGCTGGCGGTCGCGGCGCTCGCGCTCGCCGGCCGGACGTGGCGACCCCTGAGCGGCATCCGTCCCATCTGGGGCGTCTTCCTCGCCGTGCTCGTAGTAGCGCCCTGGGTGCTCGCCGTCGCCACCCACGTGGGCTTCGGCGAGTACGTAGCCATCATCCACGACGAGACGCTGGGCCGCAGCGTGTCCGCGAAGGAGGGCCACTCGGGCCCACCCGGCTACCACCTGCTGCTCGTGCTCGCACTGCTCTGGCCCGGCACGCTGCTGCTGGGATACGGCGTGGTGCGGCCGTGGCTTCGTGCGAAGCGAGCGGCGAAGGGCCCTGGCTGGTTGTCTCGCACCGCCGCGACGCTGCGCGCCCTCGTGTACGACCGGCCGGCCGAGGCGTTCCTGCTCGCCTGGATCGTGCCGTCCTGGATCGTGTTCGAGCTGGTCAGCACCAAGCTGCCGCACTACACGATGCCGCTGTACCCGGCGCTCGCGCTGCTGGCGGCGCGGGCCATGCCTCCGGTCGTGCGCGGCTCGGCGGCGATCGTCCGGCGCGGGTGGTTCCGTGCGCTCGCGTGGCTCTGGGCACTCTTCGGCGTCGGCGTGATCGTCGCCGCGGGCGGGATCGGCATCGCCCTCGCGGCGCACGACGATCGCGTCGCCGCCGCCTCGGCCGCCGCGGCCATCCTCGCGATCGCCTTCGCGGTGCCGGGCGTCTCGATGCTGCTGGCGATCCGCCGCCGCCGGTACCTCGCAGCCCAGGTCGCCGCGGTCGCCGGGGCGGTCATGGCCTGGTGGGCGATGATCGGCGTGGGGCTGCCCGGCGCGTCCGTCGTCGATCTGTCGCCCCGCATCGCCGCCGCCCTGCGCGCCGCCGACGAGACCGCCGCCGTCGGCCTGGTCGGCTACCACGAGGACAGCCTCATCTTCGCGACCCGCGGCCGGGCGCAGCGACTCGCCGACGATCAGTGGCGGACGTGGGCCGCATCCAATCCCGGTGCGCTCCTGGTGGTGCAGCACGACCGCCTGGCCGCGCCGCCCGAGGGCTACCCGACCGAGCGGGGCTTCAACTACTCCCGGGGCAAGCCCGTGGCGGTGTCCATCGTGCCCGCTCGCGACGCGGATCGGCTGCGATGACCGAGCCCGCGCCCCCCATCAGCGGCCTGCTGGTGATCGACAAGCCCATCGGCCCCAGCTCGATGAAGGCGTGCGCCATCGTCCGCGCGAAGCTGCGGCGCGGCGGCGCGCCCAAGCGGGTCAAGGTCGGCCACGGCGGCACGCTCGACCCGCTCGCCAGCGGGGTGCTCGTCGTGCTGTGCGGTCGCGCCACCAAGCTCTGCGACCGCGTCATGGCCGGCGAGAAGCGGTACGTGGCCAAGGTCGACCTGTCGGCGTTCTCCGACACCGACGACCGCGAGGGCGCACGCCGGCCCGTCCGCGTCGCCGGGCCGCCGACCGACGACGCGATCCGCGCCGCGCTCCGTGGCTTTGTCGGCGAGATCGACCAGGTGCCGCCGGCCTACAGCGCCATCAAGGTCGGCGGCCGCCGTGCGTACGCGCTGGCTCGCGCCGGCGCGCCGCCGGATCTGGCCCCGCGC
Organism: Planctomycetota bacterium; assembly: GCA_039819165.1. Taxonomy (NCBI): domain Bacteria; kingdom Pseudomonadati; phylum Planctomycetota; species Planctomycetota bacterium. The sequence continues at coordinate 124,222 of JBCBSM010000002.1, read as the reverse complement.
CGCGTCGAGATCCACGCGATCGCCGCGCTCGGGTACGCGTGGCCGATGCTGACGCTCGGAGTTCGGTGCGGCAAGGGCGTCTACATCCGCAGCCTGGCGCGGGACGTGGGCCATGCGCTCGGGACGGGCGGCATGCTCGCGGGGCTGCGGCGGACGGCGGTGGGGCGGTTCGCGATCGAGGACGCGACCACGATCGATGAGTTGCCGGAGTCGCTCACCCAGTCCGATCTCGAACCGCCGGAGGCCTGAAGGCTTCAGCCGTCTTCGCCGGTCGCGGTCTCTGTCTCGGCTTCTGGCTCGGATTCGGAGGCTGCGGCGTCCCGCGGGTCGTCGTCCTCGGACACGATCTCGAGGCCGAGCCGCTCCCGCATGGCTTCGAAGACGAAGGGGCCGTCGACCAGCTGCGACCGCAGCTCGTTGAATCGGATGTTCTGGTTCAGCAGGTCAGCGCTGCGGAGGTAGTCCTCGATGGTGAGCGGCGTCGTGCCGCGGACGATGCCGACGCCGAGCGTCAGCGTGGATGGCACCGGCTGGGCAAAGGTCCGCTGCTCGGGCGGCACCGTCTCGACGTCCACCAGCGGATCGAGCGCATCGAAGATCGCCATGATCTCGTCGCGGAAGGCCGGCTGGTTCAGCGGCGGCGCGCCGGCGACCTGCGCCGGCGTGACGGTGAGCTGCGCAAGCTCCGGTGTGTCGATGTCGCCCGGCAGCACCTCGGCCAGCTGCAGTGCGGCCGCGGTCAGGCCCGCGGTGCTCGCCCGGTTGCGGGTCTGCGACGCCAATGCCTCGAGCCGCTGGAAGGCCTGCAGCGTCCGCCAGTCGTCGACGAGCCGCTCGGCGATCTCCGCACGATCGTCGGGCTCGGAGCGGTCGCGGACGTCGAGCACCGTGTAAAAGTAGACGTTGCCGGCGGCATCCACGACGGGCGAGTCGGCCGCGGGCAGCCCCGCCTGGATCGCCAGTCGTCCGCCCGTGTCGGCCCGCAGTTCCCGCACCGCAAAGATCGCCTGGGACGCCGGCAGCGGGGTGGAGCCCACCTGCAGGATCGCGGACGCGAAGCCCTCGATGGCCGACACGTCGGCGAAGGTCTGCCAGCCCTCGGGCCGGATGACGGTGGGTTCGGGCAGTTCGACGCGGCCGCCCTCTGCCAGCGGGACGCGGGTCAGCGCGACGGCCTCGACCATCCGCCGGGCGATCGTCTCGAAGCTGGGACGCTGGGCGGCGAAGCCCTCGGGCAGCCGCTTGTAGGGCCCGTCGGATTGCAGCTCACGGGTCGCCTCGGACATCGCGGCCACGAACGCCTGCCGTGCGACACGGATCACGTCCTCGGCCATCTCCCGCCGCATCTCGGAGGCGATCCGCTCGCGGGCGTCGGCGAACGGCGGCGGCTCGCGGCCGGCCCGCTCGTCCTCCCGGGCCTGCAGCTGGTAGCGCTTGCGGACCTCCAGGCTGTCGGGCTCGATGCCGGCCTCGATCGCGGCGCGGTCGATCTGGAGGATCTCCAGCGTCACCCGCGGAGGCAGCGTGTACCCGATGCCGAATTCGCCGCCGCCCTCATCCGTGGACGCGAAGCGGGCGTAGTGCTCGTCGAGCTGCTCGGCCGTGGGCTCGCCCATGGCGTCGGCGAACCGCGCAGCCTCGATCCAGAACGCCTCGACGCTCGCGGTGCGCTGGATCCGGGCGCTCTCGCGGCGGGCCCGGGCATCCGACAGCGCGGCGCTGTCCCAGTAGCCGTCGATGAGCCGCTGCACGCCACGGGCGGCGCTGAGCGCCTCGTGGTACTCCCGCTCGCTGGTGCCGGGAGGCGGCCGCTGGAGTGCGCCGAAGGCCTGGTCGATGCGGGCCTGCCGGATCTCGGGGTCCAGGCTGTTCCATTGGAAGCCCGCGAGCTGGCGTGCGATGTCCCGGCCGTATCGGAGCGAGAGCTCGGACTCGAGCTGGACGAACGCGAAGGGCTCGGCGAGCTCCTCGAGCCAGAGCCGGCCATCCTCGCGGATGCCCATGAGCCCGGCCCGCTCGGCCTCGGTGGTCAGCATGATCCAGTGGAGGCCCGTGTTGCGGTCGTCCAGCAGGGCGGCGAAGGCCGGGCTGGACCCCACGATGAAGCCGGCGACGTCCATCTGCCGCTCGGCCTCGGCGAGCGTACGGGCGTCGATGTCCTTGCCGTCCAGCGTCGCGACGGTGGGGTTGGCTAGGCCCTGGCTGAGCTGCGTGATGGCCTGCGGCGCCGTGAAGGCGACCATCAGGAACACGCCGAAGATGATCAGCAGCCACTTGGTATGCTTGCGGAGGAACTTGAGCATGCCGGCCCCCGCGCGCCGCCGCGCGATCCTGCGACCGAGGCTCCCGCGACCGGGAGGCTCAGAAGCGGTAGAACTCGATGACGAGGTTGGTGTTCACGCGGAAGGGGATCTCCTCGGCCCGCGGGACGGAGACGATCTTTGCCTTCAGCTCGCCGGGGTTGAGGCTGATCCACTCGGGCACCTCGTGGCCCGGCAGGCTCTCCATGTTCTCGCGGCAGAGCTTGTGGGTCTTCTCCTTGATGGAGATCTCCATGCCCGGCTTGACCATGAAGCTGGGGCGATCGGTCTTGCGGCCGTCGACCAGCACGTGGCCGTGGGCCACCATCTGCCGCGCCGCCCAGATGGTGCGGGCGATGCCCATGCGGCGAATGACGTTGTCCAGCCGACGCTCGAGGAGCACGAGCAGCATGTCGCCCGAGTTGCCGGGCAGTCGCTTGGCCTCCTTGACGAAGCGGCGGAACTGCTTCTCGCCCACGTTGTAGTGGAAGCGGAGCTTCTGCTTCTCGGTCAGGCGGATGCCGTAGTCCCGAGGCCGGCGGCCGCGGCCGCCATGGATGCCCGGCGGCTGGCGGACCCGCTCGTTGCTGGCGTGCTTGTCGACGGCCTCGATGGGCACGCCGACGCGGCGGCTGAGGCGGACCTTGGGTCCGGTGTAGTTAGCCATGGCTGCATCTCCGTCCGCACGAAGGGCACGGGCCCTCCGAGGGTGCCGGAAGGCGTCCGATACGCCATCATGGGGGCGCATCGGGGTCCGGCGATCAGGCCGGCAAGCCGCGACTGCGGGCCGGCGGGGCTGATCCGGCCCATCCGCGGGCCAGGGAAGGGGATTCAAGGCCGCCGAGAACTTCGGATCAACCGGATTCCGGCCGGGGTCGGTCGCGGGAGGCCCATACCATGTGGGACGAGGGGTGCGCATGCCAAAGAGTCCCGCCCGTGTCGCCCTACCCCAGCTGCCCGCGGCCGTTGATCCCGGTTGCGGCGGCTGGCCCGATGCCGGCGAGAAGAAGGAGAAGTGCGCCGTCTTCGGCGTCTGGGGCACCACGGACCCCGTCGGCCACGCGTACACCGCCCTGTACGCCCAGCAGCACCGCGGCCAGGAGTCGGCGGGCATCGCGGGCACGTCGGGGCGGACCATCACGGGCCACACCGGCATGGGGCTGGTGGCCGAGGTCTTCGATGAGCTGACGCTCGTCCGGCTCAGGGCCGCCGACCCCGTCGCCACCATCGGCCACAACCGCTATAGCACCACGGGCGAGAGCAGCGACCTGAACGCCCAGCCGCTGGTGCAGACCATGCCGCGGGGCCAGATTGCGCTGGCGCACAACGGCAACCTCGTCAACGCGCGGGCGATGCGGCGGCGATTCGGCGAGCAGGGGCACCTGTTCCGGACGACCAGCGACACCGAGGTCATCATCCACCTTCTGGCCGGCCCCGAGCAGCAGGCCGCGCCAGACCCCGTCGCCGCCACGCTCCGCCGGCTGCAGGGCGCCTTTTCCCTGCTGATGTTGTTCGAGGACCGCCTCGAGGCCGCGCGGGACCCCTGGGGCTTCCGCCCGCTGGCGCTGGGCACGATGCCCGACGGTTCGCCCGTGGTTGCGAGCGAGACGGTGGCCTTCGACGTGCTCGGCGCGACCTTCGAGCGGGAGGTCGAGCCCGGCGAGATCGTGACGCTGGGCTTCGATGGCGTCTCCAGCCGCCGGTTCGCGCCCGCGGCCGAGCGAACGGCGATGTGCGTCTTCGAGCACGTGTACTTCGCCAGCCCGGCGAGCACGGTCTTCGGCCAGAACGTGCAGACGTTCCGCGAGGACCTGGGCGCGACGCTCTGGGCCGAGGACGACCTGCTCCGCGACGATCCACCCGACTACGTCATGCCGATGCCCGATTCGGGGCGGTCGGCCGCCAACGGCTACGCGCGGGCCAGCGGCGTGCCCTACCGCGAGGGCATCGTGCCCAACCGCTACGTGGGCCGTACGTTCATCAAGCCCACGCAGGGCGAGCGGGAGACCGCCGTCCGCCTCAAGCTGAACGTCATCGGCGAGATCGTCCGCGGCAAGCGTGTGGTCGTCGTGGACGACTCGATCGTCCGCGGCACGACGACGCGGCTGAAGATGCGGCAGATCTACGACGCCGGCGCCGCCGAGATCCACCTCCGCATCAGCTGCCCGCCCATCCGCCACCCGTGCTACTTCGGCGTGGACTTCGCCCGCAAGAACGAGCTGGTCGCCAACGGCCGGGACCCCGAGCAGATCCGCCAGTTCCTGGGCGTGGATAGCCTGCGTTTCCTCTCACTGGATGGCATGCTCGGGTGCGCCGCGCACGGACCGGATCGCTACTGCACGGCGTGCTGGAGCGGCGAGTACCGCATCGACGTGCATCACCCGACCACCGAGCAGTTCATCGATCCCGACCAGGGCCGCATGTTCGCCAACGGCCGCGGCGAGCCGGCGCCCGCCGAGAACCCCGCCGCGAGGCCCTGACACTGGCCGCCCGGCTCCCAGTCGTCGCCAGCATCCGCTGGACCAGCGTGATCCGGCGCCTGGCGGTCTTCGGCGGATTGGGGCTCGTATTCTCCGCGACATCGGCGCCCATCGGCGTGTTGTGGTACGAGTTCGGGCCGAGCTATCGAACCGAGGTGTTCGCGTACCGGCCGAGTCCGGAGCTCGAGGTTCATGTGCGCCGCGAATGGTCGCTCGGGGCTACACGCTTCATGACGACCCAGCCGATTCCAATCGGTCATGCCGCACAGATCCGCGCGCTCCGCCGCGAGACCGAGATCGAGGCGGCAGACGATCCAAGGCCCCGCTGGCTGCGCGAGATTGCGATGCGGCGGCGGACCTATGCCTGGGGCCTCGAGGCCGGCGCCCCGTGGCCCACGTTCTACACGCGGGGCCACGACGTGCGCGGGCTCTCCGGCCATGTCGATGAGGGCCTTGCCGAGCTCCAGATCTGGGGCCGCGCCGTGCGGTTCCCGTACCTGCCGATCTGGAGTGGCCTGCTGGCCAACGGGCTCGTGTACGCCGTCCTGCTCTATGCACTCTCTCGGCTGCCCGCCCCGGTGCGGCGTTTGGTCCGCACGTGCCGCGGGCACTGCGTCGGTTGCGGCTACGACCTCGGTGATGCGTCGCGCTGCCCCGAGTGCGGCCGGCCGAAACGACGCTGACGCCGCGTGCGCTCGGCCGCTACTGGCCGACCTTCCGCACCGGCACCTGCACCTCGTTCCGCCGCAGGAACCACAGCGTCCAGGGGGGATCGAAGGCCGCCAGTTCCGCCTCGCCCGCGGGCAGGTAGCCGTTCGCGTCGATCCAGTCCAGCAGGTCGCCGGCGTACTTCTCGAGGTCGCTCCCGCGCTGCACGCCCGAGTATCGGTACACCGCCATCGTCTCGCCGGGAATCTCGCGGATCGTGACCGCATCGGACGTCGGCTCGGGCAGCGATGCCATCGACCACTCACGGGGCATGTAGAAGCCCATCTCCCAGGCCTCGTCCGCGGCGGTCGTCGCGTTGGCATCACCGTCCAGCACCTCGATGCGGGGCGCGCCCACCGGCACCCGCTGCACCGGCACGGTCATCGCGATGGATGCCTCCTCGGCGTTCTTGCCGAAGATGTAGCCGCCGAGCTCGCCGAAGGCCTCGCCGCTCGCGCTCCCGAACGTGCCGTCGCTGGTGGCGGTGGCAAGGATGGCCGGCTCGTAGTCGCGGATCTCGAAGCGGCCGTCCTCCACGACGGCCGTATAGGCCCGCTCCTCCCAGCCGCCCATGCCGATCACCGAGCATCCCACGCCGGTGATCGGAAATATGGCCGCGGCCGCGGCCACGAGGGCGATGGTGGCGAGCTTGCGTCGGCGGATGGTGTCCAGGATGCGTGCCATGGGGTGTTCTCCTTCGCGGTGCGATCGGGGCAGTGCTCCCCATCCCGGTGCGCGTCGCCGCGTGACACGTCAAGAATCGTCGGCGTCACGCGTACGAAATGCGGCGCGCTCGCAACGGACCGCGGACGCACCCTCGACGGCATCGCGGACATCCAGCGCTTTCGGCGGGTTGTCCGCGGGTGCGGCTCGGGCACGACGGCCGCGGCCGACTACGCTCGCCCATGGCCCGGCCGATCGAACTCACGCTCGCGCACTCGCCCGATGCCGACGACATGGCGATGTGGTGGCCGCTGACGGGCATGCGTGATCCCGAGGGCGAGCTGGTCGAGCCGCCCGCGATCGAGACCGGCCGCTTCGCGTTTCGCCCGATGGCCGAGGACGTCGAGGCCCTCAACGCGAGCGCGGGCGACGCCGAACTGGACATCACCGCCATCTCGGCGGCGGCGTGGCCCGCGCTGGCCGACCGCTACGCCATCACCGATTGCGGCGCGTCTTTCGGCGAGGGGTACGGACCGAAGGTGGTGGTGCCCGCCGACGCGCCGGTGCGGACGATCGAGCAGCTCCGCAAAACGCGGGCGATCATCGTGCCCGGGCTGCGGACCACCGCGGCCCTGGTGCTCCGCCTGCTGCTGGGCGAGGCACGCGAGCGGGTGTCCCTGGAGGCCCGACCCTTCCAGCAGGTCGCGCCGGCGGTGCTGGCCGGCGCGGCCGATGGGGGCGTGCTGATCCACGAGGCGCAGCTGGCCTTCGAGGGCATGGGCCTGCGGATGGTGGTTGACCTAGGCGCGTGGTGGCACGATCAGACCGGTGCGCCGCTGCCGCTGGGGCTCAACGTCATCCGCCGGGGCCTAGAGGCCGAGCACGGCGGTGGCACGCTCGCGGAGGTCAGCCGGCTGCTGAGCGCCTCGGTCACGCACGCGCGGGCGCACCCCGACGCCACGCGCCGCTACCTGCTCATGCACGCCGACGCGCGGCCCGAGTGGCGTGACGCGGCCCTGCTCAACCGCTACCTGGCGATGTACGTCAGCGATCTCACCGCGAGCATGGGCGGCGCGGGCCGCGATGCCCTCGCGCTGCTCTACCGCGAGGCCGCCGCCGCCGATCTGTTCCGCGGCGTGGTCGATCGCCTGCCCACGGTCGACGTCGCCTAGCCGCACACGGGGGTCCGTACACTCTCCGCCATGGTGAAGCAACCGCAGGGCCTGCGAACGCTGCTGGTGCTGGTGGGTCCCGGCGTGCTGGTGGCCGCCACTGGCGTCGGCGCGGGCGATCTGGGCGGGGCGGCGTTCGCCGGCAGCCAGATCGGCCTGGCCGTGCTCTGGGCGGTGCTCGTCGGCGCGGGCGTGAAGTTCGTGCTCAACGAGCAACTCGCCCGCTGGCAGCTCGCCACGGGCACCACCATCCTCGAGGGCGCCTGCACGCGGCTCGGACCGGTCGTGTGGGCGGTCTTCGGCGCGTACCTGCTGTTCTGGTCGCCCTTCGTGGCCGTCACGCTGATGAAAGCCTGCATGGTGACGCTCTCGAGCATGCAGCCGATCGAGCACGCGTGGCTCTACGGCGTGGGCTGCAGCGCGCTCGGCTTGGTCATGGTGCTGCTCGGGGGTTTTGCGCTCTTCCAGCGGGTCATGGCGACGTGCATCGCGGTGATGTTCGTCGTGGTCGTTACGAGTGCGATCGCGACGCGGCCCGATCCGCTCGTCGTGCTAGCGGGCTTCGTGCCCCGGCCGCCCGCCGATGCCAGGGCGCTGGAGTGGACGATCGCGCTCGTTGGCGGCGTGGGCGGCACGCTCACCATCATCTGCTACGCCTACTGGATGCGGGAGACCGGCCGCCGCGGCCCCGAGTCGCTCCGGCTGTGCCGGCTGGATCTGCTCGTGGGCTACGGCATGACCGCCATCTTCGGCGTCGCGATGGTCGTGCTGGCGGCGGGCGTCGCGGGCGGCGACATCGACTTCGGCGGCAGCGCGGTCATCCCGATCATCGCGGCCTTCATCGGCGGCGAGCTCGGCGGGGCCTTCCGCTGGGCTTTCCTCATCGGGGCGTTCGGCGCCGTCTTCAGCAGCCTGCTGGGAGTATGGCAGGCGGTGCCCTACGTCTTCGCCGACTGGTGGGGCATGCGGCCCGGCCGCACGGCCCGCGGCGCCTCGACCAGGTCCTGGGCCTACCGGGGCTACCTGCTGGCGATCGCCGTGCTGCCCTGCGGCCTGCTCTTCGTCGACTACCGGGCGGCCCAGAAGTGGTACGGCATCGTCGGCGCGGGCTTCATCCCGCTGCTGGCGATCGCGCTCGTGCTGCTCAACAACCGAACCGCCTGGATCGGCGAGGCGCTCCGGAACCGGCTGGCCTCCAACATCGCGCTGGTCATCGCCATCGCGATCTCGCTCACGGCGGCGGGCTGGTCGATCGCGGGCCGGCTGTGAGCCGTTGCTAGCTCGTGCCGTGGTACCACGCCAGCAGCAGGAAGCCGATGCCGGTGAGGATCGGCGGCACGAGGACCGCGATGCCGCCGATGGCGATCATCGCGACGCCCAGCACGGCCAGGCCCAGAGAGACGATCAACCGCTTCTTTGCGTTCGTCGTGCCCATGGCCTACCGCGTCGTCCGCTGCTCGATGCGCTTCTCGCTAGTCGTGTGCACCACCCGATCCACGAAGCTGCCCGGCGTGTGGATCTCGTCGGCGTCCAGCTCGCCCAGGGCGACCATCTGGTCCACCTCGGCGACGACGAAGGCCGCCGCCGTCGCCATCATCGGGTTGAAGTTGCGGGCCGTCTTGCGATAGATCAGGTTGCCGAAGGGGTCGGCGGTATCGGCCTTGACCAGCGCGAGGTCGGCGTAGATGCCCGTCTCCATCACGAACTCGCGCTCGCGGAAGTCGTCGCGGTTGATGCGGGCCTGCGCGGGGGTCGGCAGCAGCGCACGCGTCTCCTTGCCCTCGGCGATCTGCGTGCCCGCACCGGTCGCCGTGAAGAAGGCGGGGATGCCAGCCCCCCCCGCGCGGATCCGCTCGGCCAGCGTCCCCTGCGGGTTGAACTCGACCTCCAGCTCGCCGCTGAGGAACTGCTTCGCGAACGTGTCGTTCTCGCCCACGTAGCTCGACACCATCTTCTTGATCTGGCGGGTCTGCAGCAGCAGCCCCAGGCCCCAGTCGTCCACGCCAGCGTTGTTGCTGACGCAGGTGATGTCCTTCACGCCGGTATCCCGCAGCGCGATGATGAGCTGCTCGGGGATGCCGCAGAGCCCGAACCCGCCCACGTGGATGGTGCACCCATCGTACAGGATGCCGCGGTCCATGAGGTCGGCCAGCGCGTCGGTGGCGGTGGGGATGAGCTTGGTCTTGCGAGGCGTCGCCATGGGCGGAGGGTATGGGGGATGGCCGCACGCCGCTAGTCGGCCTCGGTGCTCGTCAACGCCTCGAGGAACGCCTCCCCGAACGCCTCCAGCTTCGCCTCGCCTACGCCCTTGACCGCGAGGAGCTCGCTCGGGGATCTGGGCATCCGCCGTGCCATGTCCCGAAGCGTGGCGTCGCCGAAGACCATGTAGGGCGGGATGGCTTGCTCGCTGGCGATCGACCTCCGCAGCGCCCGCAGCCGATCGAAGACGGCCTTCTGCTCGTAGGTCAGCGGCGAGGCGTCCACGGCGGCCCCGGTCTTGCGGCCCCGCTCGCTGCGGACGCTGCCCGCGCCCATGGGCCTCGCGAGCGTGACGGCCTCCTCGGCCTTCATCACCGCGTTGCCCCGCTCGCCGAAGCGGAGCGTCTCGAAGCCCATCCCGCCGGGCGACTCGCTCAGGTGTCGATCCAGGGCGCCGTACGCCACGAGCTGGTCGAGGTACATCATCACCTCGGCCTTGGTCCGCTCCTTGAGCAGGCCGTGCACGCTGAGCGCATCGTGCCCATTGCCGCGGATCTTCTCGGTGCTCGCGCCGCGGACGACGTCGGCCACGTGGGCCGCGCCCCAGCGCTGGTCGAGCCGCGCCACGGCGCTCATCAGGATCTGGGCCGTCCGCGTGCCGTCCTCGTCGGCTTCGGTCTCGCCCAGGCACACGTCGCAGGCGCCGCAGTTGTGCCGTCCGTCCGGCGGCGCGTAGTCCTGGCCGAAGTGCTCGCTGAGCGACTTATGCCGGCAGGCCATCCCGGCCACGAAGCGCTGCATCTCGCGGATGAGCGTGAGCTGGGCGCGCAGGGCCTTCTCGTCGCCGCCGAGTTCGTCCGAGCTCCGACGGATGAGCCGCTCCCAGCGGGCGGCGTCGCCCGGGCTGTACAGCAGCAGGCACTCGGCGGGCTCGCCGTCGCGGCCCGCGCGGCCGGTCTCCTGCTGGTAGGCCTCGAGGCTCTTGGGGCACGCCGCGTGCACGACCAGGCGCACGTTGCTGCGGTCGATGCCCATGCCGAAGGCCACCGTGGCGCACACGACGTCGAGCTGCTCGTTGGTGAACGCTCGCTCCACGTCGTGCCGCTGCCTGGGGTTCAGCCCGGCGTGGTAGGCCCGCGCATCCAGCCCGCCGGTGCGGAGGCCCTGGGCGAACTCCTCGGCCTCCTTGCGGCTGATGCAGTAGACGATCGCGCCGCACTCGCCCCGGGACCGATGCCGCTGGATCGCCTCGGCCGCCTGGACCACCGCCCGCTGCCCGGGCTGCCGCGCGTGCACGCGATAGGTCAGATTGGGCCGGTCGAACACGCCGACGAGCACTTCGGGCGGCTCACCATCCCGGCCCAACCCCAGCTGCTCGATGATGTCCTGCCGCACGCGGGGCGTCGCGGTCGCGGTGAAGGCCTGCATCGCCGCGCCGGGCACGATCTCCCGCAGCTCCGCGAGCCGGCGGTACTCGGGGCGGAAGTCGTGCCCCCACTGGCTGATGCAGTGCGCCTCGTCGACGGCGATCGCCCCGAGCCGCTCGCGATCGGCCAGCTGCGCCAGCAGGGCGCGGAAGCCCGGCGTCACCATCCGCTCGGGGGCGGCCAGCACCAGGTCGAGTTCCCCGTGGAGCAGCTTGGCCTCGATCGCCCGCGCATCCTCGGCGTCGACGGCCGAGTGCAGCGCCGCAGCGGGGTAGCCGTTGAGCTCCAGCCCCCGCACCTGGTCGCGCATCAGGGCGATCAGCGGGCTGACGACGACGGTCGCCCGGCCCGTCACCAGCGGGGGCACCTGGTAGCACAGGCTCTTGCCGCCGCCCGTCGGCAGGACCACGAGGGCGTCGCGGCCTGCCACGCCCGCCTCGATCGCCGCCGACTGCAGCGGCCGCAGCGCGTCGTAGCCCCACACGCGGCGGACGGCGTCGATCGCGGATTCCGTGGCGGGCGTCGGGGGCATGCCCGCGAGTCTACTCGCGTGCTCGCGAGCACGGGCGCGCTCGCGGCCGTCTCCCTACTCGCATCCCAGGTCGAAGGCGTTCTGGAAGGCCAGGAAGTCGAACAGCGTGAGGTCGCCGTCGCCGTCGAAGTCCGCCCGCAGGTCGCCCGCGTCGAAGAAGTTCTGGAACCCCAGGAAGTCGAACAGCGTCAGTTCGCCGTCGCCGTCGATGTCGGCGCGGCAGGGCGCCTCGGTGAAGCGGTACGCCGCGCCGCCCCCGCCGAAGGGGGAGGCCGTCACGTGGATGCGGATCTGCACGAACGAGCCCCGGACGCCCAGCGTCCGCTCGCCGCTGCTCCAGCGGTCGTCGGCGAGGGCCGCGTCGTAGTCGTCGAGGATCTCGTCGCCGACGGTCGTCGGCTCGCTGCAGTCGAACTCCTCGATGAACACCCGGCGGTCCAGGATCTCGACGCGGAAGCGATCGCCCGACAGGAAGGCGTCGGTCACCTGGAGGTGGGGGAACTCGTCGGTCACGTCCACCTGCACCTCGAAGATGTCGCCCACGCCGCCGAAGGTGAACCGCGTCCACTCGGTCTGCCCGTGCGCCAGGCCGGCCGCCGCCAGCACCGCCGCCGCCATCGCCAGAGTCTCGGTCTTCATGGCTGCCCCCGGGGTTTTGGGCCTTCAAGCCAGGGGCGGCGACCGCGCCGGCCCCGGGTGGTCAGGATAGCCGAAGTGGTGGGGGGCTCGCAAGGGGTTTCGGGGCGCGACAGATCTTCGGGTCTTTGGCGGCAATTTTCCGAAACGGAAGGTGTATCGTGCCACGCGACTGCAGCGGGAATCGCTGCTGGCCTGCTGACATCAGAGAACGAGCTTGTGTGCCAGGTGCTCCCTGACGTGCTTGGCACCCAGATCTGTTAGACGATATCTACTGCTCGGTAGACCGATTGCCTGCCGGCAATCGGACGCGCAGAGTGCCTGGATGCTCTTGGTAACAGTCGGCGCTGGCAGCTTTGCGTGGCGCCCCAGTTCGGTACGGGAGAATCCCGCCTCGCCAGCAAAGTGCAGGAGCACAAGCAACTCTTCCTTGGCGCTCAAGTCTGTTCGTTGTACAAGGACCTGATCTTCAAAAACGCCCACGCATGGAACATCAAACTGAAGCAACTCGCGGATCGCCTTGGCCACTTCATCGCGAGGTGATCGAGAAAAGACACGGAGTGTCTCGAGCATGCACCACCGCACATTCTCACTAATGAGTCGAGAGTCCATTTGGTTTGGGGTGTAGTTTGGAGAGATGTGCACACTGCCTCTTTGACTACGAAACTTATAGACAATCCTAAGTACATGACCGATGTGTAAGGCGTCATGACGAGGAGAGACCGCGTGTGGAACCTGGTCATTCTCTAAATATCTGATACACTCGCCGAAGTCTTTCGAGCGGTTTGTTGTTCCGGAGTCAGCTTGGTGAAGGAGTCTTGCTAGTACCTCGCAGAACTGCCCCCCATCTAATTCAGCGGGTCCCCAATCTCGCTGAATGTACCGCTGTTCAAGAGACACATATTCATCGACAAGCTGGGCGACAAGTAGCCCGTCGAGTGGTGGTGACAGTTGAGATGCAATTTGTCGTTTCTCAATCAGCCCCATGTAAATCGGATTCTTCTTCCGCTCCGGTGCCACCCAGTGCTTGCTCAATGAGCTTTACCGCACGCTTTTTGCCCGAGCTAGTCAAGTACCATTCGGACGGTGACGTCGTTGTGTCTTCGCCTACATCAGAGTTGGAGCCAGTCTTGATCTTTCCAAGATCCCTTGTGACATTGGGTGGGTGAACGGTCTTGGCTTGTTTAAAATGTTGGTTGAAGGTCGCGGCGAGAACAGGTCCAGCAACAGCTGTGCGGCCAAGCTCATGTTCCAAGACATACAAAAGCCAAATCGACTTCTCGGCAGTTGTCCATGTTTGTAGAGGGTTGCCCCACCTTTCTGGATTGTGATCCCAATTCAAGATGTTCTCGCTAGCCGAAGCAGTGGCTGGTCGGTTCCGCTTGCGTCGTGGCTTGGATGGCGATTGGGCAGTCGCGGGTGCTGTGTTTGCTATGGGCCGACGAGGTGGTGTGCCCTCTGCAATATTGGCCGCTGGCTCAAGTGCCGATGTGAACTGCCGTCCGATGTTCTCTGCAATGAGCGGAATGTCGTCGCGCTCGCCCTCGACCTCTAGCTTGAAACCCTGCACCTCTAGTTTTACCTTGAACGTCGACATATGAAATCTCCTTTGCCCAATTGCGCAGGGACGTGATTAAGCGTCCAGGCGCATCGTTCTGTCAATAGTCGAAATCATCCGCCCCAGCACCCGCCGGGACCTTGGCCTTCTTGTCCTTGTGCTCGACGATGGCGGCCTCGGTGGTGAGCAGCAGGCCGGCGACGCTGGCGGCGTTCTCGAGGGCCACCCGCTCGACCTTGGTGGGCACGATCACGCCCATCTTGACCAGGTCGCCGAACTCGCGGGTCATCGCGTTGAAGCCGTAGCTGGCGTCCTTGACCTCCTCGACCTTGCTGGCGATGACCGAGCCCTCCAGGTCGCAGTTGGCCGCGATCTGCTTGATGGGGGCCGACACGGCGCGGTGCACGATGTCCACGCCGATGCCCTCGTCGCCGGGCAGCTTCTTGCGGAGGGCCTCGAGCTTGGTGCGGGCCCGCAGGACGGCGACGCCGCCGCCGGGCAGGACGCCCTCCTCGACGGCGGCGCGGGAGGCGTGCAGGGCATCCTCGACGCGGGCCTTCTTCTCCTTCATCTCGACCTCGGTGGCGGCACCGACGTTGATCTGGGCGACGCCGCCGGCGAGCTTGGCGAGGCGTTCCTCGAGCTTCTCGCGGTCGTAGTCGCTGCTGGCGGCCTCGACCTGGTGGCGGATCTGGTCGATGCGGCCCTTGATGTCGGTGGACTTGCCGGCGCCCTCGATGATGGTGGTGTTGTCCTTGTCGATGACCACCTTCTTGGCGCGGCCGAGCTCCTTGAGCTCGAGCTTCTCGATGTCGATGCCCAGCTCGTCCATGACGGCCGTGCCGCCGGTGAGGATGGCGATGTCCTCGAGCATGGCCTTGCGGCGGTCGCCGAAGCCCGGGGCCTTGACGGCGGCGACCTTCAGCACGCCGCGGAGCTTGTTGACCACGAGCATGGCCAGCGCGTCGCTATCGACGTCCTCGGCGATGATGAGCAGCGCCTTGCCGCTCTCGGCCACCTTGCCCAGCACGGGCACGAGGTCCTTGGCGTTGCTGAGCTTCTTCTCGTGGATGAGGACGTAGCAGTCCTCGAGCACGCACTCCATGTCGGTGGTGTCGGTGACGAAGTGGGGGCTGAGGTAGCCCTTGTCGAACTGCATGCCCTCGACGAGCTCGACCTCGGTCTCGAGGCTCTTGCCCTCTTCGACGGTGATGACGCCGTCCTTGCCGACCTTGTCCATCGCCTCGGCGATGATCTCGCCGATCTGCTGGTCCTGGTTGGCGCTGCAGGCGCCGACCTGGGCGATCTCCTTGGAGGAGCCGACCTTCTTGGACATGCCGTGCAGCTCGGCGACGAGGGTCTCGACGGCCTTCTCGATGCCGCGCTTCACCTCGTTGGCGTTGGCGCCGGCGGTGATGTTCTTGAGGCCCTCGGCGTAGATGGCCTCGGCGTAGACGGTGGCGGTGGTGGTGCCGTCGCCGGCGTCCTTGGAGGACTTGCTGGCGACCTCCTTGACCATCTGGGCGCCCATGTTCTCGTAGGGATCCTCGAGCTCGATCTCCTTGGCGACGGTCACGCCGTCCTTGGTGACGGTGGGCGCGCCGAAGGATTTCTGGAGCACGACGACGCGGCCGGAGGGCCCGAGGGTGACCTTGACGGCCTGTGCGAGCTTCTGCACGCCCCGGAGGATGCGCTCGCGGGCGTCGGTGTCGAAGGCGATCTGCTTGGCTGCCATGTTCTAACTCCCATTCGCGGTGACGGCCAAGAGGCCGGAGGTTGTGTGCTTCTTCTGACGAATCCAATCCACTAGGAATTGAGCTGGGGCGGCCCGATCCGCACCCAGCAGACACGGGCGGCGTCGATGATGGCGATGCTCTGGCCGTCGGTGACCTTGACCATGTGGTCGTTCTCCTCGGGCACCAGCATCGCGCTCTGCACGTGCAGCTGCGCGACGTGCTCGTCGGCGTCGGCGAAGGCGAAGACGGCGTCCCGCCCGCCGGTGAGTTCGGTGAGTGCGGCGCGCAGCTCTTCGGTGGTCATGCGGCCCCCGGGGCGTTGGGCGTTTTGCTCAATCCTCGACGATCGCCAGCACGTCGGCTTCGCTGAGCACGAGCAGCTCGTCGCCGTCGAGCTTGACCTCGGTGCCGCTGTAGCTCGAGAAGATGATCCGCTGGCCGACCTCGATGGTCAGCGGCACCCGCTCGCCGGTCTCCATGTTGAGCGTGCCGTCACCAACGGCCTCGACGATGCCGGTCTTGGGCCGCTCGCTGCTGCTCTCGGGCAGGAAGATGCCCGCGGCGGTCTGGGTCTCGGCCTCGTCGCGGCGGACGATGAGCTTGTCGTGCAGCGGGCGGATGCCGATCTTCTTCTTGGTCCTGGTGGCCATCGGTCGTAACTCCTCGTTCGGCCCGACGCGGCGGGCGGTGCTCCGGTGTTGATGTTCGGTGGACTGTCGTCTGCTACGTGGACCCGGGCCACTGCCCGCGGTAGTGCCTCGCCAGCACGCGGCGGAGCACCTCCAGCAGCAGCTCGACGTCGCGGTGCTGGCTCGGCCGATCGATCACGGCGAAGGCGTTGGCCATCAGCGCCCGGGCCGCCTCGCGGGTGGCCTCGCGGGTCGTCCGGGCGCGGCGGATGACGATCGTGGGCGGCGGGCTCTCCGAGCGGCGGAGCAGCTCCAGCAGCCGCAGGCCGCCGTCCTCGGCCGACCGCTCGTCCAGCGGCAGCGCGAGGTCGACGACGGCCATGTGCACGGGGTTGGCCGCCAGCACCCGGGTGGCCTCCGTGCCCGAGCGGGCCCGCAGCGTGCGGACGCCCATCGGCTCGAGCAGCGGCGGCAGGCGATCGGCCCACGACTGCTCGGGACGGCTGGCGTCGCTGAGCAGCAGGTTCAGCCGCGGGTTGGCGCAGCGGCCGGCGGTGCCATATGGGGGATCGCTGGAGACCACGACCAGCGGCTAACAAGCCGCGTGCCCGATCCCCGGGGCCTCCATTGGCCATGAAGGTGAGCCCCGGTGGTGCCAGGCCATCGCAGGAGCCCGGCGGCGGTGTCAACTTGGCAGGCGGAAGGAGGCCGCGGAAAGATCCACGAGGCCAACTCCCTGTCGCTGCGACGGGGCACTGCTCGGGAGCCCGTCGCGATCACCGAGCTTCCGTGGCCCTCGCCTACGCCGGGCTGGGCGTGGCGCCGCCGGCGAGTTCGGGTCCGTCGTCCTCGTCCACCGCGGGGGCGGGCGGCCGGCTGGGCGTGGGGTCGG
The DNA here is from genome assembly GCA_039819165.1 of Planctomycetota bacterium. NCBI lineage: Bacteria > Pseudomonadati > Planctomycetota > Planctomycetota bacterium. The sequence goes on along the minus strand of JBCBSM010000002.1, from coordinate 107,290 downwards.
CCAGCAGCAGATCCGAGACCGTGGGCTTGCGGAGCGAGCCGCCGCTGATGAGCAGGTGGACCTCCTCGGCCGTCAGCGTCTCGTGCTTGAGCAGCGCCTCGGCGACGGTCTCTACCTTCCGCCAGTTTTCGTCGAGCATGCCATTCGCGTCGGCGTAGGCCTCGTCGATGATCCGCCGCACCTCGGTGTCGATCAGCTCGGCGGTCTGGTCGGAGTAGTCCTTGTCGGGCACGTAGGCTTCGCGTGCGTCGACGCCCGCGTACCGCATGAAGCCCAGCTTGTCGCTCATGCCCCACTCGGTGACCATGGTGCGGGCCAGCTCGGTGGCCTGGGCGATGTCCTGGGCGGCGCCGCTGGACATGTCGCCCATGGCGCGGGCCTCGGCGATGCGCCCGCCGCACAGCACGCGGAGGGTGGCGCCAAGCCACTTGAGCCCGTAGCCCATGCGGTCCTTCTCGGGCAGGCTGAAGGTTGCGCCGCCCGCGCTCCCTCGCGGGATGATGGTCACCTTGTGCAGCGGATCGCCATCGGGCAGCAGCGCCTGGAGCACGGCGTGGCCGGCCTCGTGGTAGGCGACCAGCCTGTTCTCGTCCTTCTCGCGGACGCGGCTCTTGCGGGCGCGGCCGAACTTGACCTTGTCGCGGGCTTCCTCGAGGTCCTCGTGCTCGATGAACTCCTTGTCCTGCATGGTCGCCATGATGGCGGCCTCGTTGACGATCGCCGCGAGGTCGGCGCCGCTGAACATCGGCGTGCCCCGCGCGACCTTCTCGAGGTCGACGTCGGGGCCCAGCTTCACCTTCTTGGCATGCACCGAGAGGATCTCGAGGCGGCCCTTGAGGTCGGGCAGGCTGACGGCGATCTGGCGGTCGAAGCGGCCCGGCCGCACGAGCGCAGGGTCCAGCACGTCCGAGCGGTTGGTCGCGGCGATGACGATGACGCCGTCGCTGGCGGTGAAGCCGTCCATCTCGACCAGGATGGCGTTGAGCGTCTGCTCCCGCTCGTCGTGCCCGCCGGTGCTGTAGCCCCCGCCGCGGCGGCGGCCGACGGCGTCGATCTCGTCGAGGAAGACGATGCAGGGTGCGTTGTCCTTGGCCTGCTTGAAGAGGTCCCGCACGCGGCTGGCGCCGACGCCGACGAACATCTCCACGAAGTCTGAGCCGGAGATCGAGAAGAAGGGCACGTCGGCCTCGCCGGCGATGGCCTTGGCCAGCAGCGTCTTGCCGCAGCCGGGCGGGCCGTTGAGCAGCACGCCACGGGGGATGCGGCCGCCGAGCTTGGTGAACCGCTTGGGATTCTTGAGGAACTCGATGATCTCGGAGACCTCGTCCTTGGCCTCGTCGATGCCGGCGACGTCCTTGAAGTTGACGCCGGTCATCTCCTTGTTGAAGACGCGGTGGCGGCTCTTGCCGAAGCTGCCCAGCATGCCCGCGCCGCCCGCCGCGCCCCGCAGGCCGCGGACGAACAGGATGAGCAGGATCGTCAGGATGACCACGGGCAGCAGCAGCACGACGTAGAGCTGCCAGTTGCTGCTCTGCTGCATCCGCGCGTTGCCGTCGGTGATGACCATCACCTCGCGGCCCACGGTCTCGCGGGTGGCGGCGTTCAGGTCGATCCGCACCGTGGTCCGGGACTGGCTGTCGGGCCCGGGCAAGCGGACGGCCGTCACAGCGTTGTCGCGGATCATCACCGAGTTCTGGTCGATCTTGCCGTCTTCGTAGAGCGCCTGGAACTGGCCGAGGGTGATCGGTGTGCCGCGGCCGCTGTTGAACAGCACCGCTAGCAGCACCACGAGCAGGCCCACCGCGACGAAGAACACCAAGTAGCGACCCGGCGGGGCCATGCCCTGCTGCGGGCCCGCCCGCTTGGGGCCGCCGTTGTTCTCCGGCTCTTCCTTCTGGCTCATCGCGATTCGAAGCATTCGTTCTCCGTGCGCCCGGCGGGCTCGCGGCCGACCATCATCGCATCGGCCAGACGGCCAACAGTCTAGATGCGCAGAGGATGCGATTGGTTCGCGGCCCAGACCAACTCCCGAACCGAAACGGGCATTCCCGCCCCGATATCGCCGCCTACCAGCCGCTCCGCAGCGCCGCGACGATCGCGTCGGCGGCCTCCTCGGCGGCGGCGGTGAGGCCGATATCGATCGGTTCGGTGGAATCCGGCACGAACGACTCGGTGACCCGCAGGCCCCGCCGCTGCACCAGAGTTCGGCCCGTGGCGGCGTCGATCCACTCGAAGTCCACCGTGATGGTGACGGCGGCCTGCTGGGTGATGCCCGCCTCGTCGTCCCGGGCCAGGCGATCGATGTCGAGGCTCCGGATCGTGCCCGACAGCCGGGTCTGCGCCGTCTGCGTCGACGTGACTTGCCATGGCGTATCGCGCTGCAGCGTGCGGATGAGCGACCGCGTCAGATCGCTCTCGACGCCCGGGAAGAACGTCTCGTTGCCGAAGACGGCCACCGAGATCGACTCGATGCGCTCATCGAAGGAGGACGCGAAGCTGTAGCCGCCCAGCGGATCCCGCGCGCATCCCGCGGGAAGCACGCACACCACGAGGATCGCGCAGGCGGCCAGCAACGTGCGCGGATCGGCGCGACTCACCGCACGTCCTCGCGCAGCCAGCCCCGCTCGTCGAGAATCGCGATGGCCTCGCGTGCCGCCGTCGTCCGCGGGTGGGCCGCCACGAGCCGCCGCAGCACGTACCGCGCCGCCGCCCGCTCGCCTCGGAGCAGGTACACGCGGGCCGAGCTGAGCATCTGCCGGCCCTGGTTCTCGTCGATGCGGACGCGCAGCGCATCCAGTTCGGCCTCTACCGCGAGGTCGCCCGGATAGCGATCCTCGTACTCATCGAGCAGCGCCCGGGTCTCCAGCAGGCCCGAGCCGTCGTACTGCGGGCCGTTGTACTCCGCGAACGTGGCCTCGATGCGGGCCAGCAGCACGACGCGGTAGAACGGCGACGTCGGGAAGGTCTGCAGGAAGACGCCGTAGACCTCGCGGGCGAGTTCGAATTCGCCCGTGCGCCGGTAGAACGCGCCGAGCTCGAGCAGCGCTCGCTCGGCGACCTGGCTGCCCGGCAGCCGCTCGGCGATGCGGACGAGGAGCTCCTCCGCGTCGCGGCGGGCGCTGAGCACCCGCAGGCCCAGGAGCTTGCGGAACTTGCCCTCCAGGTACGCCACGGCGATGTCCAGCTCGCGCTCGGCGGCCTTGATGTACTCGGGGCTGCCCGGGTAGTTGTTGGCGATCTCCTCGTAGTCGTAGAGCGCCTCGTACTCGTCGTCGTCGGCCAGCTTGGCGTCGCCGCGGATCAGCAGCGCGAGCGGCGTCCACTGGTTGTCCAGCCCGCGATTCTCGTTCAGCCAGCGGGTGACCACGACCTTCGCCCGATCGTGCCGACCGTCGAGCACCATGGCGTACGCGCCGCGGAGGAAGGCCTCGTCGGCGTCGATCGGCGGCCGCTCGGCGTTCACCCAGCCCTCGTCGAGCAGCTCGATCTCGACGCGCTGCGCGGCCGCGGGCGTCGCGAGGACGCACAGCATCAGCAATACGAGCAGCCTCTGGATCGCGTGCATGCGGGACTATACCGCCCCTGCGAACGCCGATGGACCGGGGCGGCGGCCCGGAAGGTCGGGCCAGAAGGCCGGACCGGCGATCAGCGACGCCGGCGCGCGGCCAGGCCCAGGCCGGCCAGGACCGCGATCGTCCCCGGAGCCGGGATCGTGTACTCGTAGGTGTACTCGATGATCATGAAGTTGTATTCGGGCGTCCCGAGCGGCGTGCGGAGCGGCAGCGTCCGCCCGATGTCGACCCCATCCCAGGGATTGAGGAAGGAGGAGGTGAGGTCGAAGACGCTGAAGGTCAGCCCCTGGTCTTCGCTGACGAAGATCTTGTACTCGATAACCTCGATCTCGCCGGCGAAGGGCAGGAACTCGATGGGGTTGCTCGCGCCGACTTCCCAGCCGATGAACTCGGCCTCGTCGCCGCCGACGAGCAGATCGGGCGGCACGAAGGCGCCCCCGTCGCGGGTCCTGAGGTCGACCTGGACGACGTTCTGGCCGAAGCCGCGGATCTCGCTCCAGCGGGCTTCGACGACGTCGGGCCCGCCCAGCAGCGGACCGATGGAGCGGAAGTCCTCGTCCAGCACGATGTCGCGCTCGCTGCCATGGACGATCAGCTCCTGGGTGCGCGAGAAGGCCTTGAGGGCGATGCTCGTGGTCTCGCCCGCCTCGATCGTGCGGATGCCGCTGTCGGCGATCTGGCCCATCGCGGCCGAAGCGCACACCAGGGGCGCGGCGACCGCACCGAAAGCCGAGCGTCCCAACATCACATCCCCCTCGCTCCGTGCAGACGCGAGGCCACGCAGCACCATTGCGCAGCAATTCGGGCGCGGCGGGCCGCGCCTCCCTGCAACTCCAGCAGCAAGTTACATCAGGTTTTCGGTCCGGCCAGTAACTGCGCGCTTTTGCGCGGGGCCATCATGGCATTCCCGCGCCACGCCGATCCGCCCGCCCACGGCCCGGATTCAGCCGCCGGTGAGAACCAGCCCGTCGAGCAGCACGCGGTCCTGGATGGTGCCGCGTTCTCCGGCCTCGATGGCCAGCCGCAGCGTCCGCGGCGTGCCGCCGGGCAGGTCGACGACGAAGTCGGCCTCGGGCCGCTCACCCCAGAGGCGGACCACGCTCGCACCCTCGGCCATGCCGTCCACCGAGACCCGCACCAGGCAGTCTCCCCAGGTGCGGCCATCGGGGCGGAGGCGGACCCGCAGCGAGAGCCGCCGCGCGTCGGCGGGCACCGTCCAGGACGCCTCGGTGGGGCCGCTTATCTCGATCGCGGGGGCGCCGAGCAGTGCGCGGTCGGCGTCGCCCGCCCTGGGCGGCGGCGCCCAGCGTCGCCCGCCGACGGCCTCGATCTCGGGCAGCCCCAGCCGCACCAGCGGCACCACGTTGCCGCTCTCGAAGGCCACCGCCAGCACCTCGCCCGGGCGCAGCGGGGGGGGCGGCTGGGTGTCGCGGGCGAGCATGGCCTCGCTGGGATCCAGCCGCACGCCGTCTGCGAGCGAGCGAAGCCGATCGACCTGCACGACCGATCCGTCGGCCAGCCACACCCGCGTGCCCCGGGGCGGCCGCGGCGGGTTGGCCAGCGAGAACGAGGTCAGGTAGGCGAGCGGCACGCGGTCGACCATGCCGTCGATGTCGACGACGACCTCGTCGCCGATTTCCTCGACGATGCCGCGGACCACGTCGCCGTTGACGTACACCAGCACGTCGGCCAGCTCATCGAGCGGGGCCGCGGTCGCCGAATCGTCGAGCACGACACGTTGCACGGCCTCGATGGGCAACGCCAGCTCGCCCAGCAGCGGGCTCGACCACGCCAGCGTGTCCTCGCTGCCCGGCCGCCGCGCGTCGGCGTCGCCCGGCAGCGGCGGGGACCCCACGATCCGCTGGCCGTCGATCAGCTCCACCCACGCGCCCCGCGGCTCGGGGGCCACGCCCGAGGCGTCGGCGATCGCGATGACGCCGCCGTCGATCGGCAGGCTCGACTCGCCCCGGGCCGAGAGGAAGCGGACGCGGTCGCCCTCGAAGACCGGTGCGCCGATGGCGCGGCGCTCGAGCGAGGCGTCGACGAGCACGCGGTCGAGCCCATCGGCGTCGGTGGAGGCCTGCACGGCCAGTAGCGCAGCGAGAATGAGCGTCCCCAGCATCGTCGACAGTCTCGCTTACTTCTGGTAGATGGGCAGATACCGCTTGGGCATCTGCAGCACGATGAGCGCCATCGCGGTCCCATAAGCCGTCCCGACGCTCCGGTCGGGCCACGCGCCCGTGGCGTCCTGGATCTCGATGAGTTCGCGGCGGGTGGCGGGCCACCAGATCCGCCACGCGTCGCCGCCAGCCAGGAACATCGCCTGCACCGCGTAGTAGTGCCCGTAGTAGAAATAGCCCCGTCGCAGCCCGCGGCCGGGCAGCGCCTCGCGGAGGAGGTAGTTCGTGCCGTCGTCGATGGACTCGTCGGCGAACTCGCCCGCGTAGAAGAGCGTCGCCACGCCCGCGGCCGACCGGGGCCAGGCGCTGCGGCCCGGCCGTCGCTGGTAGCGGAAGCCGCCGTCGGCGTTCTGGCAGCTCTTGACGTACTCAACGGCGTCGTCGATCACGTCCTTGCTGACCTCGATGCCCGCGTTGCGGGCCGATCGCAGCGCCATCACCTGGCAGATGGTGACGCTGACGTCGGCGTCGTTGGGCACGGGGTTGTACCGCCAGCCGCCCTCCTCGTTCTGCGAACGCTCGATGAGCCGCACGGCCTTGACGACCGCCTCGTGCAGCCGCTCGTTGAGCTCGGGGTCGCCGCCGGCCATGCCGTAGACCTCGCCGAGGAACAGCGCCGCGAAGCCGTGGCCGTACATGGGGCTGGGCGCCTGGTCGTCGGCGAGCAGTCCGCTCTCGCTGGATCGATCGAGCACGTATTCGAGTGCGCGCCGCACCTGCTCGCCATAGCGGCCGCGGCCTGGCGTGTGGCCGTCGGCCATGAACGCGAGGCCAGCCAGCGACGTCACGGCGACGCCCCGCCCCCAGTTGCCGTCACCGAACGAGCCGTCCTCGTTCTGCTGCTCGGCCAGGAAGCGGAGCCCGCGGTCGATGGCGATGTCCAACTCGGGCGTGATCTCGGCCGCCGGCTCGCCCGCGGCCGGGGCGTCCTGCGCGCCGCCGGCATCCTGCGCGGGTGTGGCTGCCGCGAGTGCGAGCAACGCCCCGATCGCTCTGGCCAGCACGTGCGACGCAGCCTTCATCGGTTGGCCTCCTCGGCTAGCCGGCGGTAGTAGGCCTCGGTGATGGCGCGGTAGACGGCGCTGAACGAGTCGCTCGAGCTCTGCCGCAGCGCGTCCCGCACGCGCGGCGGTAGGGCCCCCCACGCTGCGCCCGACGCGGGCTGCGGCAGCAGGTTGCCGCCCCGCTGCGGCTGCGGGTTGACGCCCTGGGGATCGCTCGGGGCGGCCTGCTGCCCCTGCTCGCCCTGCTGCTGTTGCTGCTGCGGGGCCTGCTGCTGTTGTTGCTGCTGCTGCTGCTGCTGGGACGAGCTGCTCTGCTGGTTCTGCCGGTTCCGGGCGTCCTCGATCAGCTGGTCGAGGGTCGATAGGACGTCCTCCTGCACCCGCTGCGTGGCGATGCCCGTGGCCCGCTCGTCGTTGAGCTGCTGCGCCGCCCGCTGCATCAGGTCGACGGCCCGCTCGAACGCGCCACCGGCGGCCCCGCCCAGCGCGCGGTCGAGGTCCCCGTCGGGCGCCACGCTGCTCGGTTCGCCGAAGAGATCGAGTAGATCGTCCTCGGGATCGTCCCGGGGCGGATCGTCCCGGGGCGGGTCATCCTGGGGCGGGTCATCGTGGGATGGCTCGCCGCCCTGCTGGGGGTCGGTGGCGGGCTGATCCTGCATCCGCGCTGCAACGGTCGCGGCGAAGCCCAGCCCCTCCCAGCCCGCGGGCGTTTGCGGTTGTGGCGCGGCTCCGCCGGGCGCCGACATCCGGCGGACCAGGTCGGCGGCCGCGTCGGAGAGTTCCTGCTGCAGCTGCCCGGCTTCGCCGATGAGGTCCGCGTCGGCCTGCCCCTCGTCGATGGCGCGGGTCAGGTCGGCGGCCTCGGCCTGCATCGCCCGCAGCAGCAGCAGCTCGGCCAGCGGGGGCACGACGCCATCCTCGCCCTGGTCGCCGGTCTGCTCGCCGCCCTGGCCGCCCTGGGCCGCGCGGTCGAACTCGTTTTCCGAGGGCGTCGAAGCGCTGTCGAGTGCCTCGATCAGCGAGCGCAGCACCACGATGATCGTCTGCTGCGATCGCAGCGTGCCGGCGTCCGCGGCGCCGCCCTCGAGGTCCTCCGCCGAGGCGTCGGCGGCGCGATCGATGCGGTCGTGCGCAAGCGAGAAGGCGGCGGCCTCGTCGAGGCCCTCGGTCTCGGCGCGGGTCGTCGCCAGGTCGGCGCGGATGCTCCGCTGCCGGTCGCCGAGCCGCCGCACGAGGATTCGCTGCTTGCGGGTCAGCTCGCGATCAACGAAGGTGGCCGACTCGTCCCGCAGCGCGGTCTGGGCCTGCAGCGCGGCGGCGTAGGCCCGTCGCAATGCGAGCCGCTGGCGCTCGAGGTCCCGCTGCCTTGCTTCCTCTTCCAGCCGCTGCGCTTCGGCGAGGGCCGATCGCAGCAATTCCAGCGCTCGCGTCTCGGCCTCGACCGCCGCGGCGTCGTCCAGCGGTGCGCCGCGGAGGGCCGCGACGGCCTCGTCCTGCGCGTCGGCGGCGTCGAGCAGCAGCCGTTCGACCGATTGCAGGCCCTCGTAGGGCGCCGCCTGCTCGACGGCCAGCGCGGCGGTGTCCCGCGACAGCCCGATCATCGCCGCGTCGAGCCCGATGAAGCTCCCCGACGCCTGGGCCGCGGCTAGCCGATCCAGCTCGATCTGCTGGCGGCGGACCAGCCGCTCGATGGCGTCGGCCAGCTCGGCCAGCACCCGCCGCAGCTCGCGGTCGCGGTCCTCGCGCGCCTGGTCGAGCCGCTCGGCCACGTCCTCGAGCGCGTCGAGCGCCGCGTCCTGCCGCTGCTGGGTGTTCGAGAGCTGGTTGCGGGACGCCTCCTCGGCCGCCTGCTGCAGCTCGCGGGGCACCTCGGCCTCGCGCCCCCGCTCGGCGGCCTCGCGGAGCGTCCGGGCCCGCGCGGGATCCCGCTCGGCGACGGCCTCGGCCTGGTCGGCGAGCCCATCGATCGCCCGCTGCGCCCGCTCGGCCAGCTCGGCCTGCCGCTCGGCGATCCGCTCGACAGCCGACCGCTGTTCGGGCGTCAGCTCGTCCATCGAGCGGCCGATGGTCTGCGCCGCGAGTTCCTGGGTCTGCTCGCGCAGCTCCCGCTGCTGCTCGATGAGCCGCTCGAGGTCCCGCCGCGCGAGCCACTCGTCCTCGTCGCGGGAGAGCAGGCCCACGAGGTCGCCCAGCTCGTCGCGGACGCGCTCGCGGGCCCGCTCGGCGTCGCGCTCGCCCCGCTCCGCCCGCCGCTCGTCTCCGGCGTCCCGGGCCTCGTCGGCGGCGCCCTGCGCGGCCTCGGCGCGCTCGGATTGCGTCGCTGCCTCGGCCAGGTGGTCGCCCGCGCGGGAGACCAGCTCGGCCAGGCCGGCGTCGTCCACGCCGTTGCGCTGCGCCCGCCTCGTGATGCCCTGGAGGTCGGCCGCTTGGCGAGCAAGCCGCTGGGTGAGCTCGGCCTGCTCGTCGGCCAGCCGCTCCGCGTCCTCGCCCGTGGCGGCCGCCTCGATCAGCTCCTGTTGCGCGGCGTCGATCCGCTTGGCCGCCTCGCGTATCGCCGCCAGCTCGCCGCGGAGCTGCTCGACCAGTTCGTCCTCCTCGATGATCCGCAGCTTGCGGGGCGTCGAGCGGATCTCGTCGCCCGCGCCCAGGTCGGCGGCAATCGCCGAGAGCCAGACCTCGTCGCCCGCCCGCAGCCCGAGGGCCGACAGGTCGAGCGGCGCTGCGGCCCGCGCCTCGCGGGGTGCGTCGATCAGGTCGGCGGCCGCGAGGGTCGCGGGCTCGCCGTCGGGCTCGGGCGGTGCGCCCAGCGAATCGATCGGCGGACGCAGCCGCTGGACCTCGAGCCGGAGCATCGCCAGCCCCACGTCGTCGCGGGCCTCGCCCGCCGCGTCGACGACGGCCGTCGCGAGCACGGCCTCGTCCCGCGCCGGCGAGACCACCGTGGCCGCCGGCGCGCCATCGGCGATTACGTCCAGTGAGATGGAGACGGGCCTCGTCGAGGCGATGCCGAACTCGTCGGCCAGCTCGGCCAGGATGGTGACCGGCGCCTCGGGTGCGAGCGCGAGCGTGGCGCCGAGCCCGTCGTCGTGCGGGCGGACGTCCACGCCCTCCGGCGCGTTCGCGAGCCGCAGCGTCGCGGGCTTGCTAAATCGCACGCCGACCTCGACGGTCGACGCCGCCAGCAGTGGGCCGACCGCCGCGGCGGCCTCCACGCCGAACTCCAGCGGCGTGGACTCGGCCGAACCGCCTAGTCCCAGCACCGAGCCGCCCGTGGCCTGCGCCGCGTACGCGGGCGCGCGGGCGGTCGCCGAGCCCTCGACGACCGCCGGTGGCCGCACCAGCAGCACCCGTGCGGGTTCGGTGCGGTCGTCCTTGGTCTCGAGCCACACGTCGACGGCGACCGACTGGGTCGACCGCGGTGCGTCGACGGCCGGTTGGACGAGCCGTTCGAAGAGCTCGCCGTCGTCTTGCGCGCCCTGGCTCGTGAGCGCGACGCGCGTGGGGCTATCGCCCTCCACGCTGTACCACGCGAACACGCGGGTGCGGCCCTCGGCCTCATCGGTCCGCGTGAGCAGGCCCTGGATCGCCAGCGGCGCGCCCAATGGATGGTGCTCGGGGATGGACGCGATGGCGATGGCGGTCCGCGAAGGCCACTGGGCGCCGGCCCAGGGCGCGAGCACCCGTGTCAGGCCCAGCTGCGCACCGCCGGGCCGCGCGGCCACCATCGCGCCGCCGAGCAGCAGCAGCGCGATCGCCGTCGCCGCGGCCGCGTACGCCGGCCGACGCCGCAGCAGGTCGGGCAGCGCGGCCTGGTCCACCTTCTCGAGCAGGTCGGCGGCGCGTGCGGCGTCTCCGCCCCGGCCGAGGTCCACTGCGCTCGCCAGCCGCCCCCGCAGGCCGGGCTCGCGGGCCTCGATGCGGAGCGCCAGATCGCTGAGGGCCGGGCGGACGCGGACGGCGGGCGCAATCCGGCGGGCCACGACGAAGCCGATGGCCGCCAGGCCGCCGATCCACAGCGCCGTTCGCGCCCACGCCGGCAGACGCAGGGCGTAGTCGCCGAGCACGACCAGGATGATCGCGGCGACGACAGCGGCCACGAGCCAGCCCACCAGCCGCAATACCAGCAGCCGCCGCAGACTCCCCCGCACGTGCCGCAGCCGTCGGGTCAGGTGCCGCCACGCCTCGTCACCGTGCTTCCGTGCCATAGACGCTCCGTCGCTGCGGCTGAACCCCATCCGCTCCGTGGGCAGCGTACCGCCGTCCCGCCGCCGGATTGCCGCGTGCGCACCCCAATAAGGGATACGTGCGGCCGGCCTACACGTTGCTGACGCGCACGAATGCGGCTGCCGCCAGGACCGCCGCCGTCCCGATCCGCAGGACGTGCGGCCCCAGGGCCACCCGCGCCAACGCCTGCTCTTCGGCGTTCCTTCGCTCCGCGTCCGAGAATCCGCCCTCTGGACCGACCAGCACGGAAATATCTTCCATCCCCCAATCCGGGCCCGCATGAGGGAGGCGCCCGGGGGCCTCGCCATCTGCCGCCGCGAGTACGGCGTGGGGCCGCGAAAGTGCGTCCGAGAACCGGACCGGCTCGCCGATCTCGAGCAGCCAGGGGCGGCCGCATTGCTTGGCGGACTCGGTGGCGACGCGGCGGAGCCGATCGAGGCGTCCCGGCCGGGGCGGTCGCTCGCTCCTGGCGGTCTCCAGCGGGCTCCAACTGGCGGCCCCGACCTGGCTGAGCTGGTCGATCATCGACTCGAGCAAGTCGCCCTTGGGTGCCGGGCACAGCACGTGGACCGCCGGGGATGATTGCGGAATTAATCGATAATGTTCTATCGATACTAGAAGACGCCAGGAGTCCCGCGGGCCGTTCTTGTCCGAGCCCGCCACGATGCCCGTTGCGCGGCCGCCGCGGCCGTCGAGCAGCACGATGGGCTCGCCCTCCCGCAGCCGCTTGACCCGCACGGCGTGGCGGGCCTCCTCGCCCTCGATGGCGAGCGTCTCGCCCTCGCGGTCGAGTTCGTGTTGGTGCAGGACGTGGTGCATGCCCGGGGTGCTCGGGGGCGCAAAAATTGGAGTCCGCGGGGCAACGGTCCGAGAGCGTGTCCCGGGGACCGAGCCGCAGGTGACCACCCAGATGGCCGCGAACGCCGAAGAAATTGCCCAGATCGAGGATATCAGCGCCCGCCTCGATGCGCTGATGGACTCCGTGGAGACGGCTTCGTCGAAGATCGCCGAGGTCGGCCGCGAGCTCGACGCGGGCGATCCGCTGCCGTCCGGGCAGGCTCCGCCCGCCGCTCCGGAGCGACCCGCGAAGGAGACGCACCGCGCCGAGCCGCCGCCCGCGGCGGCCGAGGTCGCCGCACCCGAGACGTCCGGCGATGCCCCGCCGGTCGATGAGCCGCCGGCGGCCGACGCCGCGCGGGAGACCACCGGCGAGCCGGGTGCCGACGGCACCGACCTGGAGGTTGCCCTCGAAGCCGAGCTCGATGCGCTGCTCAGCTCGGGCGAGTTCGAGGAGCCGGACGCGATCGAGCCCGACGCCGACGCCGAGACTCCAGATGCCGAGGTCGACGCGGAGGCCGACGTCGATGTGCCGCCGGGCTCGCCGTCGCCGGTCGAGGAGCTGGACATCGACCCTCCCTCGGACGAGGAGCTGGGTGATCTGCTTCTGGGGCCCGAAGGGCGCGAGTCGGCGGCTGGCGAGTCGATCGATGGCGATGCGCCCGCCGAGTCAGGCTCGCCGGAGGCGGACGATGCCGCTGCGGCGTCGCGTCCGCCCGCGGCCGACGACGAGGCCGAGCTGATCGGCGCTCTTGATGAGCAACTGGCGGCGCTGGCCGACGAGCAGCTCGCGGCCGCCGAGATCCCCGACCTCGCCGACGCGCCGCCCGCGGCCGAATCGCCTGAGCCAGCCGCCGAGTCTCACGCCGAGCCCGCGGAGGACGTGGCCCCGGGGGGCGTGGCGGCTGCGGCCCCCGAGCCGGCCGCGCGGGCCGATGCCCAGCCCGCGCCCGCCGTGGTCTCAGCTCCGTCGCGGCCCGCGAAGCCTCGCGATCGCCTCGTCGCCGCGCATGCCTGGCTGAAGCCCCGCGCCAAGGCCGCCGCCGCTCGGGGCCGCGTGCTCGCCATCGAGCTGTCGACGCGGGTCTCCGAGCCGCTGCGCGAGCGGCCGGTGCTGCGGCAGACCATCGGCTGGGTGGCGCTCGTGCAGGCCTTCTTCGGCGCGTGCGTGTGGGCCTACCTGCTGCTGTGGCACGATCCCGCGCCGCCGCCGCCCAAGGCGTCGCAGCCCGACCTCATCCCCGTCCAGGACGAACCCGGGCCGTAGCCGCGTCCGCGCGTTCGGCTAGGCAAGTTCGGTGCGGATCTTGACCTCGCCGGTGAGCGTCTTGTGCACGGGGCACTTGTCCGCGATCTCCGCCAGGCGTGCCCGCTGCTCCTCGTCGAGCGCTCCGGTGGCGTCCAGCGTGCACTCGATGATGCTCACCATGCCGCTCTCGGAGCTGCAGTCCTCGCAGTCCTTGGCATGCACGCGGCTGTGCGAGAGCGTGACCTCGAGCTGCTCGAGCGGCCAGCCCTTGCGGTCGGCGTACATGCGGACCGTGATGGCCTTGCACGCTCCGAGGGAGGCCAGCAGCAGCTGGTAGGGGTCAGGGCCGGTATCGGTGCCGCCGAGGCTCTCGGGTTCGTCGGCCGCCATCTCGTGCGGGCCGGCATGGATCTCGGTCCGGAAGTGGTCCCGGCCGATGCGAACACGCACCGCGTTGTCGTCTGCCATGGCGGAGACTACGCGGTGCGCGTGCGGCGGGCGTGGATGTCCCTCGGAAGCCTCAGCCGCCGCCGCCCGGAGGTCCGCTGCTGATGATGCTGCCGCCGACGACGGCGCTCACGGGCTGGGTGCCGATGCCGTCGATGGTCGAGATGCCGGTGTCGACCGACATGGTGACGTAGCGGCGGCCCTCGACGACGCGGGTGACGCGCCGGGCGGGCCAGTACGAGTATCCGACGAGGCCGCGGTGCACGTAGTCCGGGGCGCGGACGATCATGTTGCCGCGGAAGTACTTGATCGAGGCGCGGGGGTTCTCGACCCAGTGCTCGGGCTCGACGAACTCCTCGACGAGGTCGATGATCTCCCGCGCCCGCTCCTCGATGGGCAGCTCCTCGAGATCCTGGTCGTTGTTGTTCTGGAAGGGGCTCTGGCCGCCGCCGCCGCCCTGGCCGGACTGCAGCGCCTGGTCGAGCTCGAGCTCGGGCACCTCGTCGTACTCGGGCAGGGTGAGCAGCAGGTCGTTGATGTCGTAGATCTCGGTGCGGACGAAGTTGTTGAGCCGCTCGGTCGGGCCGACCTGCATGGCGCCCCACGAGGTCATCTGCCAGTTGTTCAGCCCGCCGAACTCGCCCTGGGCCATGTCCAGCACCCGCTCGAGCACGGTGAGTGCGGCGAGGTTCTCGACCTTGAGGGTGATGAGCATGTCGGGATCGAGGCCGCTCGTCGCCCGGTCGCTCTCCCAGAGGATCTCCAGGTCGGCCTCGGTCTGCTGCACGAGGTACTCGAGGACGTCCTCGAGCCGCTGGTCGCGGAAGTCGGCGGTGATGGGCGTGGTCATCCGCGCGATGGTCACCGCCTCGGGCCGCGGCTGCACACGAACGGCTCGCTGGGCCAGGGCCGGCATGGCCACGGGTCCGAGAACCGCGGTGGCAGCGGCAACCCCTGCGACGGCCGCGATGAGGCTCGTGCCAAGGCGGGTGCTGGCCAGGGCGGTGCGGCTCGTTCCGGGACGCGTAGTGGTGGGTGCTGCGGGCATCGTGGACTCCTGCGCTCGTGCCCGGGCCGCGGTCTCGCGGCGGGGGCGCGGCCCGGGCACGGGCCGCATGGCTGGACTCGGCCCCGGGGGGCCACTGGGGAGGTTCGCCGGCGGGCGGGGCTGGGTTGCCCGGGTTCGTGCCGGCACGTCGCTCGCCGGCTTGTTTAACCGGCCACCCCGCCGCCCGTTGCATCGGGTGTCTGCCGGCGGGGCGTCTGACGTTTGGACGCGCGGGCCTCCTTGAAGTTCCGCGCGGCTCCCCACCCGGATGGTAGATCGCGCAGGACGTGCCCGAACGGCGGTCGCGGCGGCGACCGGCGGAACGGCACGTCTTGCGCGGGGCGGTGGTGGCCGGGGTATTCGGTTGCCGTTCCTGCGCCGGGCGGGGAATTCCGGGTGGAAGTCGTGAAGCCTGCAAAGTCCGTGGGCGCTCTTACCGACACTAATGGCGCGAGCGGCGCAGGCCCTCGCATCCAATCCGATTCGTTACGGATCCAGGCAACCAGGCCCTCCGGGGTCGCGCGATGGTCGCGCGCCCACTTGGGTCTCCCTCGCGGCCGCCGGCCCCGAGACAGTCAGGAGAGTCGCGCGATGAACACCGTTCCGAGCTTCATGTCGCCGATCGGTTCGCCGTTCGCGAACCCGTTCGCCACCCCGTTTAGCACCCCCTTCAGCTCGCCGTTCGCCTCGTCCTTCGCCGGCGTGGGCACCCCGTGGTCGACCATCGCGTCGTTCCAGGGCGGCATCCCCGGCCCGATCGCGCCGGCCTTCTCCGGCCAGTTCGGCGGCCCGTTCACCAACCCATTCGCGTCGAGCTTCGGCCTGCCCTTTGCTGGCCAGTTCGGCACGCCCTTCTTCGGCCAGGGGCCGATCAACGCGTGGTCGCCCTCGACGCCGATCACCGGCGCTCCGGTCAACCCGTTCTTCAACAGCTGGTCGAGCTTCGGCATCGATGGCGTTGCGCCGTTCATCGGCGGCCGCTTCGGCGACGTCCTGAACCAGAGCGTGCTGCCGGCGTGGAACCAGTTCTCGTCGATCAACTCGCAGTGGTCGCCGCTGAACGCCGGCCTGCCTACCAGCAGCATCTTCTCGGGCACGCTCCCGGTGCACGGCCTGCCGTTCAACACCTTCGGCGGCACGACCATCCCGCAGTGGTCGCCGACCTCGTCGATCTTCGGCACTCCGATCAGCGCCGTCGGCGGCGTCAATGGCTTCGCGCCCTTCGCCCCGATCACGCAGAACATCGCGCCCGTGCAGCCGACCTTCGGCAGCCCGATCTACGCCTCGCAGACCGGTTCGCCGATCGCGTCGTCGATTGGCTCGCCCATCACCGGCGTCACCCCGACCAGCAACGGCCAGGGCACGACGACCAACGGCGTGCAGAACAGCATCCAGAACGGCGTCGCGAGCGGCCCGTTCGCCTCGGCCACGCCCTTCGGCTTCGCCCCGATCACCGGCGTCGTTCCCGGCCAGTTCTACAACCCGTACCTCAACCAGCTGGGTGCCCAGTTCTCGGGCCAGGTGCCGGGCCAGTTCCAGAACCAGTTCCAGGGCCAGTTCCCGGCTGCCCAGCCGTTCGCGGGCTACCAGGGCCAGGCCGTGACCAACGGCTTCGGCCAGCCCCTCGTGCAGCCCGTCGCCCAGGTCGCCGGCCTGCAGCCCGTGCAGACCATCCCCGGCGGCGACCTCCGCAACGCCAGCGGCACGACCATCAACGTGTCGCAGCGCGACGCCGCCTGAATTAGGCGACTCCATCTCGGATGTGCTCAGCGGCGGCCGTCCTCGGCCGCCGTTGTCGTTGGTGGAGCGCCGTTCGAAGGCGGCGTCCACGGCTACTCCCACTCGATGGTCGCCGGCGGCTTGCTCGAGATGTCGTAGACCACGCGGTTGACGCCCCGCACCTCGTTGATGATGCGGTTGCTGATGCGGGCCAGCACCTCGTAGGGCAGCCGGGCCCAGTCGGCGGTCATGAAGTCCTCGGTCTCGACGGCCCGGACGGCGACGGCGTTCTCGTAGGTGCGGCCGTCACCCATCACGCCCACGCTCTGCACCGGCAGCAGCACCGCGAAGACCTGGCTCGTCTGGCGGTAGAGCTGGGCCGACACGATCTCCTCGAGCACGATCTCGTCGCAGTCCCGCAGCACGGCGAGCTTGTCGGCGGCCACCTCGCCCAGCACGCGGACGGCCAGCCCGGGCCCGGGGAAGGGGTGCCGCCAGACCATCTGGCCCGGCAGGCCCAGCACCTCGCCCAGCGTGCGGACCTCGTCCTTGAAGAGGTCCCGCAGCGGCTCGACGAGATCGAAGCCCAGCTCCGCGGGCAGGCCGCCGACGTTGTGGTGCAGCTTGATGGTGGCCGACACGCCGCCATGGCCCTGGCCGCTCTCGATGACGTCCGGGTAGAGCGTGCCCTGGGCGAGGATGGTCGCGCCGGGGATGTCGCGGGCGGTCCGCGAGAAGACGTCGATGAACCGGTGGCCGATGAGCCGTCGCTTCTCCTGGGGGTCGAGCACGCCCGCGAGGTCGCCCAGGAACTCGGCGGCGGCGTCGACGACGGTGAGATCGACGTCGAAGTGGTCGCGGAAGGTGCTCTCGACCAGCTCACGCTCGTTCTTGCGGAGCAGCCCGGTATCGACGAAGACGCAGTGCAGCTGGTCGCCGATGGCGCGGTGCAGCAGCGCGGCGCAGACCGCCGAATCGACGCCGCCCGAGAGCCCGCAGATGACGTGGGCGTCGCCGATGGCCCCGGCCAGGGCGTCCTGCTGGGTGCGGGCGAAGTCGGCCATCCGCCAGGTACCACGGCAGCCGGCGATCTCGAAGAGGAAGTTCCGCAGGATGTCCACGCCGTGGGGGGTGTGCGTCACCTCGGGGTGGAACTGCACGCCGTAGAAGCGGACGCCCTCGTGCACGTAGGCGACGGCGGCGCCCGGGCAGTGGGGCGTGTTGCCCAGCACGCGGAAGCCGGTCCGCTCGAGGGCACCGATGCGGTCGCCGTGGCTCATCCAGACGGTGGTGTTGTCGGGGATGGCGCTGAGCAGCACGTCCCGCTCGGCGATGGTCATGCAGGCGCGGCCAAACTCCCGCTGCGGGGACTTCTCGACCGCCGCGCCCAGGAGGCGGCAGGCGATCTGCATGCCGTAGCAGATGCCCAGCACGGGCACGCCGGCGTGCAGCAGGTGGTCGCTCAGCTCCGGGGCGCCCGGGTCGTCGACGCTCGCCGGCCCGCCGCTGAGGATGATGGCGCGGGCGTTGGTCTCTGCGACCTCGGCGGCCGAGATCGTGGGGGCGACCAGCACCGCGCACACACCCAGCTCGCGGCAGCGGCGCGCGATGAGCTGGGCGGTCTGGGAACCAAAGTCGACAATCAGCACGACCTCGTCGTGCGGGGTCGGGATCATGGCCTGCCTCCGCGAGGGAAGCGAAGAGCATATGCGGTCCGGTCTACCATGCCGCGGATGCGACGTGCCGCCCTGGTCCTGCTCTTGGTGTCGGTGGCGGCGGTGCTCGCGCTGCCGGCCGGCTGCCGCTCCACCATCCTGCCCTCGGGCGACGGGCGGGATCCGGTGTCGCGGCTGCGGGCGATCACGCGGGCGTCCGATCCGCCGACGGACGACGAGTATCGCTTCATGGTGTCGGCCCTGCGGTCCGATGATGGCGCGCTGCGGGTGCTGGCCATCGCGGCCCTGGAGCGATCGGCGGGCGAGCGATTCGGCTACCATCCCTATTCATCGCAGGCCGACCGCGAGGTGGCCGTGGGCCGATGGGAGGATTGGCTCCGGACCCGCTAGCACGCCCGAGAGGCCGCCCCAGGCGGCGTACGGGTTCGCGGATCGGTCGGGTCGCACCAGGGAAGTTGCCGATCTTCTGCGTCGGCCCCCGCGTGCGACGATGCTGGGACGGGCGAGCCGCCGGATCGAGGGGTGCGTCGACTTCATGGGCCTGCCGACGACGAGCACGACGCCGACCAGCCCGCCCGATGTCGAGCTGCGGCTGGTGAGCGACGTGCGCTACCTGGCCGGCGCCCGCGAGCTGGTGTCGGGCGTCGCGAGGCGGCTGGGGTTCTCCAACGACTCGAGCGCCCACTTAGCGCTCGCCGTCGACGAGGCGCTGTGCAACGTCATCCGCCACGGCTACGACCGCTCGCCCGGGCGACCGATCTGGGTGCGGGTCTGGCCCCTCGAGGACGACGGGGAGCACGGGCCCGGCGTGCGGATCACCATCGAGGACGAGGCCAAGCAGGTCGACCTGGCGCGGATCAAGGGCCGCGACCTGGACGACGTCAAGCCCGGCGGGCTGGGCGTCCACATCATCAAGCAGGTCGTCGACGCGGCCGAGTACGCCCACCGCGAGCACGGCGGGATGCGGCTGACGCTCGAGAAGCGGGTCGACGGCCCGTCCGCCCGGCGGACGCGGGAGATCGCGTCGGGCGACGAGGACGCCAACGGATCCTGCCCTACACAGCCCGAGGCGAAGGAGCGGTAGCGTGGCGACGCACAACGGCGACGACGGCATCTCGATCAGCTCGCCGCGCTCCGGCGCCGTGGTGGTGTCGCCGCAGGGCGAGGTCGATCTGGTGCGCTCGCCCCAGCTGCAGACCTCGCTCCAGGACGCGATGGGCAAGCTCTCCAAGGGAGGCTCGCTGATCGTCGACCTGTCTGGCGTGACCTACATGGACAGCTCGGGTGTCGCCACGCTCGTGCAGGGGCTGCAGCTCAGCCGCAAGAAGGGCGTCGACCTCACGCTGTGCGCGCTCCAGGACCGCGTGCGGTCGATCTTCGAGATCGCGCGGCTCGATACGGTATTCCGCATGACCGGGTCGCTGGACGAAGCGCTCAGCGCTTCGGCGGGCTAGGCGGATGATCCGGCTGCTGTCGGGCCTGGGCGGTTCGATCATCGGCCTGCTGGAGCACATCGGCGATGCGCTGCTGCTGCTGCTCGAAGCCGCCGGCTGGATCACCCGCTTCGTCTTCGACCGCAACGTCCGCGTCGGGTCGGCGGCGCTGGCGACGCAGATCATCCGCGTCGGCGTGCGGTCCATCCCGATCATCTGCCTGGTGTCGGGGGCCGTCGGGCTGATCCTGACCCTCCAGATGGCGCCGCCGCTGGACGAACTGGGGCAGAAGGACAAGCTGGCCAACATCGTGGGCATCGCGGTGCTCCGCGAGCTGGGGCCCCTGATCAGCGCCATCGTGCTGACCGGCTACGCCGGGGCGGCCATCACCGCCGAGATCGGCACCATGGTGGTGGGCGAGGAGATCGAGGCCCTCGAGGCCCACGCACTCAATCCGGTGCGCTTCCTGGTCGTGCCCCGGGTGTTCGCGACCTGCACGTGCATGGCTGCGCTGGCGGTGCTCGCCAACGTCACCTCGATCATCGCCAGCATCCTGATGTCGACCGTCGTGCTCGACATCCCCTTCGTCGTGTTCTGGGACAACCTGCTGCAGCAGGTGCAGGCGGTCGACTTCTGGACCGGCATCGTCAAGGCCTTCGTGTTCGGCACGCTCATCGGCGTGATCGCGTGCACCAACGGCCTGCGGGTGTCGGGCGGGGCCGCGGGCGTCGGGGCGGCGACGACGCGGACGGTGGTCGAGTCGGTCGTGGCCGTCGTGCTGGCCGACCTGGTATTCACGGCCGTCTTCTACTCGCTGGGCATGTTCTAGCCGGAACGCGGCGGGCCGGGGAGCTACCGCCGGTAGCCCAGCGGCTGGTGCGCGAGGTGGTATATCTCGCGGGCCGCGGTCATGGCGGCCAGGCCGGCGAGGCTCAGCCCGCCGATGATCGCCGCCGACATCCACGCGCCCTCGCCCACCAGCCAGCCCACGGCGTAGAACGCGAGCCACACGGCGCCGTAGCGGCGGAGCTTCTCGGCGGCCCGGGGCCCGACGCCGGTGCGTCGGACCTTGTGCGATACATAGAGGACAAAAGCGGCCACGAGGCCCGCGATGATCAGCAGCGTGAGCGGGTTGGTCCAGGCCGGCCAGACCTGGGCCTGCCCCGCGTTGTAGCCGCCGATGGCCAGGATGACGGCGGCCCAGCCCAGCCAGCCCGCGATGCCGATGGCCACGGCGCGGCGGCTGAGCGCGGGACGCTTGCGGCCGATGATCCACGCCGCCCACTCGACCGCGAGCGCGTGCGTCATCACGAGGATCACGGGCCACACGAACTGCAGGTTGAGGTTGGGGATGACCATGTGGCCTGCGAAGATCAGGCCCAGCAGCAACGGGCCGGCGCCGGGCACGAACTTGCCAGCGAGGTTGAAGGCCAGCGCCGCGATCGCGACCAGCACCGTGAGCTGTACCGCGGCCGTCCCGAAGATCGAGGCGCCCAGCACCGCGACGCACAGCGATGCCGCCACGATCACGGTGGCGGCGTCCATCCCCACCCGGCCGGCGGGCAGGGGGCGGTCCTCGCCCAGCGCGCGGTCGCGGCGGCTGTCGACGATGTCGTTGAGCGCGAGCGTGAAGGCGTACAGCCCGACGGCCGCCACGGCGCCGCCCAATAGCAGCAGCGGCAGCGGCACGACGCGGATGGGCGCCCCCTCGGGCACGCTTGCCAGTTCCTCGGGGTTGGACCGGGTCCACAGCACGACCAGCCACACGTTGCCCACGGCCGCGAAGGCCGAGGCGAACCGCGTGAGGCGGAGGACGTCGGTCAGTCGTGCCAGCCGCTTTCGCACGCGGCATGGTACTGCGGGCGGTGGCCGCCCCGCGCGTCGCCGCGGCGGCCGGGGTCGGCCTCTACCATCCCCGATGATGACGCCCCAGGCCGCCCCGCCGCAGATCGCCATCGTGGCCAGCAGCTATAACGCCTCGATCACGGGGCCCATGCTGGAGGCCGCCCGGGCCGAACTTGCGCGGCGGAGCCCCGGCACCAACGCCGCCGTGCTCCGGGCCCCGGGGGCCTTCGAATTGGTGGCGTTGGCGTCGTCGGCGGCGCGATCCGGGGCCTTCGAGGCCGTCGTCGCGCTCGGCTGCGTCATCCGCGGGCAGACCAGCCACGACCGCTACATCTCGGCGGCTGTCGCGGAGGGGCTGGCGCGGCTGTCGGCCGAACTGGCGATGCCCGTGTGCTTCGGGGTGATCACCGCCGACTCCGCGGCGCAGGCCCGGGCCCGCGCGGGGGGCGATAAGGGCAACAAGGGGCAGGAGGCGATGGCGGCCGCCCTCGACGCCCTCGCCGAGCTGCGACGCCTCCGCGGCGCGCTCGCGGGGGGCGACCTGCGGCCGCTGATGGCCCCGCCGCCCGAGCCGCCGGCGGACGCGACCCCCCCCGTGGACAAGGCCGCCCCCGCCGGAGCCAGTGCATGATCCAGCCGCAGCGGGTCCGCACGGCCGCCTTTCGGATGCTCTACCAGCTCGACGCCGCCGGCGCCGCTGATCCGCCGTCGGACGCCGAACTCGACGCCGTGCGGGCGGCGGCCGAGAGCAACGAGTCCGCCGACGAGCATCCCGAGGCCCGCGTGCTGCGGAAGGCCGAGGCGCTCGCGCTGGCCGCCTACGCGGATCGCGGGCAGGCCGACGCGCTGTTCGAGGAGCTGTCGCCGGCGTGGCCCGTGTCCAGGCAGCCGGCGGTAGACCGGGCCATCCTGCGGCTGGCGCACCACGAGATGGCCAGCGGCCGCACGCCGCCGCGGGTCGCCATCGACGAGGCCATCGAGCTCGCGCGGGCGTACAGCACCGAGAAGTCGCCCGCGTTCGTCAACGCGCTGCTCGACGAGGCCATGCGCTGGCTGGAGATGAACGTGCAGGCCGAGACGGATTCGGCCGCGCCGGCGACGCGTCCGGAGACCGAGGCGTGCTGAAGTCGCTCGGCCGCAAGCTGCGGGATTCGCTGCAGCGGACCCGCGCGGTGTTGATCGATCCGCTGCGGGAGCTCGTCACGGGCCGCCGGCTCGACGACGAGCTGATCCGCGAGATCGAGGGGCTGCTGCTGCGGGCTGACGTGGGCGTGCCGGCGACCAAGCGGCTGATCGAGGGACTGCGGGCCGACGTGAAGGCCGGCAAGCTCGAGCGGGGCGAGGACGCGATCGCCTACCTCCGCCGCTCGGTGGCGGCGATGTGGCCCGCGGAGGAGGTCGCGCTCCGCTACGCCCAGAGCGGTCCCACGGTGCTGCTGGTCACCGGCGTCAACGGCGTGGGCAAGACCACCACGATCGCCAAGCTCTGCCACGCGCTGCGGGACGACGGCAAGACGGTGCTGCTGGGCGCCTGCGATACCTTCCGCGCCGGCGCGGTCCGGCAGCTCGAGGTCTGGGCCGAGCGGCTGGGCGTCGAGGTCGTGCGGGGCCAGCAGGGCGGCGATCCGGCCGCGGTTGCCTTCGATGCCTGCTCGGCGGGCGTCGCCCGCGGTGTCGACGTGGTCATCCTCGATACCGCCGGCCGGCTGCAGACCCAGGACGCGCTGATGCGGCAGCTCGGCAAGATCGCCAAGGTCGCCGGCAAGCCCATCGAGGGGGCGCCCCACGAATCGCTGCTCGTGCTCGATGCCACCAGCGGCCAGAACGCCGTCGCGCAGGCCGAGCACTTCCGCCAGGCCGTCGATCTGACCGGGCTGGTCGTCACCAAGCTCGACGGCACGGCCAAGGGCGGCGTGGTCATCGCCGTGCGGGAGGCCTGCGACCTGCCGGTGAAGTTCATCGGCGTGGGCGAGCGGCCCGAGGACCTGCAGCCCTTCGACCCCGAGGCGTTCGTCGAGGGGCTGTTCGGGGCCTAGGACGATCGGGGTGTCGCTCCGGGGCGGCGTGTTATCGAACGGGCCGGATCGGGCTCCAGTCGCGCCGCAACGACACCGATAACGACCGCAGCGGGAGCCTGGGCAAGGCGTGCCGATGGAGCGGCGCGTCGGGCCGGGCGGCGCGTGGCTTGCCGGGGCCCACGCCTGGGCGGCACGGCCATCGCATTCGATAGATTCGAGGGTCAGGACACTCGAGATCGAGCGGGGCACGCAACGCCACGGAGGGGCCACGCCATGCAACCCATTGGACTGCCATTCGGTCCCGGTGCTGGGCAGACCGGTCCCGGCCTGCGCATGCTGTCGGCCAATCTCGCGGATCGCAACACCGCTCTCGAGCGGTTGTCGACCGGGCTGCGGATCAACCGCGGCTCGGACGATCCCGCCGGCCTGATCGCCAGCGAGGGGCTCGGCGCCGCGCTGGCGGCGCTCGAGGCCGAGACGCGGGCGCTCGAGCGGAGCCAGGCCGTCGTAGATACCGCGTCGGGTGCGCTCGGTGAGATCTCGGGCCTGCTGATCGAGGCCGAGGGCCTCGCGGTGCAGTCGGCGAACACGGCCGGCCTCTCCGACGCCGAACGCGAGGCGCTGCAGGTCGAGCTCGACTCGATCGTGCGGAGCGTAGATCGCATCATCGGGCAGGCCAGCTTCAACGACCAGAAGCTGCTCGATGGGCGCTTCGTCGTGCCCGCGGGCGACCAGACGTACGCCGTCGGCGATCTCTCGTCGTCGGGCTTCGGCGAGGTCGTGCTGGATCCGGAGGTCCCGGGCGGCGCGTCGACGCGCGTGGCGTTCTCGGATCTCAAGAGCGGCGGCACGGCGTCGCTGCTCGAGAATCCCGAGCTCGCGCAGCAGGTCATCGCGGCGGCTCGCGACACGGTGCTCTACGAGCAGGCGGCGCTGGGCAACCTGGGCCGCAACGTGCTCGGGCCCAGGCTCGCGAGCATCGCGACGGAGATCGAGACCCTCTCGGCCTCGCGCTCGCTCATCCGCGACGCCGACGTGGCCGAGGAAGCCAGCCGGCTCATCCGCGCGAACATCCGCACCGAGGCCACGCTGTTCTCGCTGTCGTCGCAGCTGAGCAACCAGGAGCAGGTGCTGGACCTGCTGGGCTAACGCTCGATCGCCATCCGGGAGGCTCCCCCGGCAGCTCTGTATCGGGGCAGCCGGGCATACCGTTGGTGATGCCCGCCGACGCCGACGCATCCACGACGCGCGCCGCCGCCTTCGTGGAGATCCTGCGCGGCGCGACGCACGCCGAGGAGCAACGCGACTTCGAGTTCCATCTGCTGGAGAGGGTTCGATCGCTCTTCGGCGCGGAGCTCTTCATGAGCATCGCCGCTGGCCCGGCCGACCGCGGCGGCTATCGCATCATGCACCATGCGGACCTGCCCGACGGGCCGATGGACATCGACGAGGCGTGGGAGACGTGCTTGTGGCCCGATTTCGAGGCCGTCGAGCCGACCTTCGGCGGCGTGCTGAGCCAGCTCATCCAGCACGACCGTCCATGCATCGTCACCCTCGAAGGTTCGCCCGGCGATCCGATCCTGCAGGGCCCGCGGCGATCGATGACCCACGCGATGGTGCTGCCGATCTACCGTGGCGGCGCCGCTACCGAGTGGGTGCTATTCCTGCGGGCCGGTCCCTTCGACGTGACCGAGAGCGACCTGGTCATCATCATGCAGATCTGCAACATGACCTCGCTGCTGAGCGAGCGATGGCACCTGCTCGATGCCGTCCGCGGGCTCAACGCGCGGCTGAGCCAGTCGCTCTCGTCGATCGTCGACGCGCAGCGGACGCTCATGCCCCCCGAGCCGCCCGCGATCGACGGCGTCACGCTCGCCGCCTGGTACCAGCCCAGCGAGGAGGTCGGCGGGGACTACTACGACTTCCGAGAGTTCGGCGACGGCTCCTTCGGCACCTGCGTGGCCGACGTCTCGGGCCACGGCCCGCCCGCCTCGGTCGCGATGGGCATGCTCCGCAGCGCTTTGCTGGCCAACCGCGCCTACGGCCGCCCGCCCAGCACCGTCATCACCGACATCAACCGGGTGATGTACGACGCGCTCATGGGCGTGCGCTTCGTGACGGCGTTGTTCGTGCAGTTCTATCCCGCAACCGGCGCCTTCCAGTACGCCAACGCCGGGCACCACCCGCCGCGTGTCCGCCGGGCCGACGGCTCGGTGGCCGCCATTGCGGGTGCCGCCTGTCCGCCGCTGGGCGTGCTCGAGCACCTGGAAACGCCCGGCGTGGCGGGCACGCTCGGCCCCGGCGAGTGCATGGTGATGTTTACCGATGGGGTGACCGAGGCCTTCGACGACGACCACGAGATGTTCGGCCTCGAGCGGCTCGACGCGGTGATCCGAGACGCCGAGCCCGAGCCCGACGCCATCGCCGAGGCCATCCGCGACGCGGTGGGGGCCTTCAGCGGCGGGCAGCCGGCCGACGATCGTTGCGTCTTGGTCGTGCGGCGGGACGGCTAGGCGTCGAGGATTCGCTCGTCCCGGATGGCCCGGACGATCCGCGTGTGCACGCCGGCGGGCGCACACACGATGCCGCGGTTCTTCTCCAGCCCCTTGCCGTGCGTAAAGTCGAGCGGCGCACCCGCGATGTCGCTGACGACGCACCCCGCCTCGGTGGCCACCAGCGCGCCGGCGGCGTGGTCCCAGATGCGCTCGACGTAGCCCTTCCGCGTCGGCAGCCGCAGGTAGGCGTCGGCCTGGCCTCGCGCGACGACGGCGTACTTGCACTGGCTGTCCAGCCGCGCGGGCGTGCCGCTCGGCCCGATGCGCGCGAGGACGCGCGCGGTGTCGTCGGTGCTGCTGTGGGCCTTCTCGACGGACATGCAGGCGCGGACGGGCTCGCCCTCGGGCACGTCGCCTCGGACTACCCGCTCGGCGTCGGCATCGGCGGGGTGCAGCGGCGCGGCCAGCGTGCCCTCGCCCGCCACGCTCAGGAAGATCGCGCCGTGCATGTCGGGCGTCGATAGGTCGGCGTCGTGGTCGATGGGCAGGTTGGGGCAGGCCATGGCGCCCACCGTCGGCACGCCGTGGTCCAGCCAGGCGAGCGCGATGGCGTACTGCTGGCCCCGCAGGAAGCCCTTGGTGCCGTCGATGGGGTCGAGCGTCCAGTAGGTGTGGTCCCCGGCGGGCTCGGCGTCGCCCAGATCGATGGCGTCGAGCAATTCGTCGGCGGTCGCATCGGGCCAGACGACCCGGGCGGCCTCCAGCGCGGCGTCGAGGTGGGCGGCGTGCTCCGGCTGGCGGAGATAGTCGCTGCCCTCCTCGCCCACCAGCACGACCTCGCCCAGGTGCTCGCGGAGGGCCCGCGCGACGATCGCCTGGCTGGCGAAGTCGGCCACGGTCACCGGGCTCTTGTCGTCCTTGGTGATCGCCCGGAGGTCGTCCAGCCGGGCCTGCACGGCGCGGCAGGCGACGGCGGCGTCGGCCACCGCGGCACGGGCGGCGCGGGCGAGGTGCTGCGTGTCGGTGGATGTCGCCATCGCGGAGCGTAGGGGAGCGCCTCCGGCGGGCCGCCTACAACCAACAATGCCAGGGATGGCCCACACCGCTCTGCCCGAGATCCGACGCCTCGAGCCGCTGGTGGTCAACCAGATTGCCGCCGGCGAGGTCGTCGAGCGGCCGGCGTCGGTCGCCAAGGAACTCCTCGAGAACGCCCTCGACGCCGGCGCGTCGCGCATCCGCGTCGAGCTGGAGGCCGGCGGCGTCGAGCTCGTCCGCGTGGCCGACGACGGCTGCGGCATGGCGCCCGACCAGCTGCCGCTGGCGGTCGCGCCGCACGCCACGAGCAAGATCACCAGCCCCGAGGACCTCGACGCCGTCGCAACCATGGGCTTCCGCGGCGAGGCCCTCGCGTCCATTGCGAGCGTCAGCCGCCTGCGGCTCCGCTCGCGGCCGGCCGACGCGACCGAGGCGCACGAGCTGGTGGTCGAGGGTGATGCCGTCCGCGGGCCGTCGCCGGCCGCGGGCGCGGCGGGCACGGTGGTGGAGGTCCGCAACCTGTTCTTCAACACGCCCGCGCGGCGGAAGTTCCTCCGCACGCCGCAAACCGAGAAGCAGCGGTGCGTCGAGGCGGTCAAGGGCCTCGCGCTGGCGCGGCCGGCCCTGGGGATCACGCTCATCAGCGACGGCGCCGCCGTGCTCGACCTGCCACCCAACCAGACGCCCGCCGAGCGGGTGCGGGGCGTGCTGGGCGGCGAGCTCGCCGGCGCCATGCTCGAGGTGCCGGGCCAGGCCGCCGAGACCTACGGCGTCGCGCTCTGGGGGCTGGTCGGCCGCCCGCACGCGGTGCGGGCCAACGCGCGGGGCCAGTGGATCATCCTCAACGGCCGCGTCATCCGCGACGCCAGCATCCAGCACGCCCTCCGCGAGAGCTACCGCGGGCTCATTGAGCCCGGGCGGCATCCCGTCGCGGTGCTGCTGATCGAGGTCGATCCCGCCAAGGTCGACGTCAACGTGCACCCGGCCAAGGCCGAGGTCCGCTTCCGCGACGGATCGGCCATCCACGCCGCGGTGCACGGCTCGGTCCGTGAGGCGCTGGCGGCGGCCGACCTCACCGCCACGATGGGCGAGGTTGCGCCAAGCCGCGCCTCGACGTGGACGCCCTTCGTGCCCGCGGATGGCGCGCTGCTGGGCGGCGCCAGCGCCATCGAGATGACCGGCGATGCGCAGCGGCTGGCCGACGCGCTCACCGACGACGAGATCCGCGGCGTGCTGCGTGAGCGGACGGATGACGCTCCGGCGGCGAAACCGTCCGCGGGCAATGCAAGCACCGATCGCGATCCGCTGGGCCCGCCCGACGGACCGTGGATGCGCCGCGCCATGCAGGTCCGCGACAGCTTCCTCGTCGCGCAGGACGGCGACGGTGTGGTCATCATCGACCAGCACGCGCTGCACGAGCGGGTGATGTTCGAGGCGCTGGCGACCCGCGTGGACCGCGCCGGCACGCTGGAGAGCCAGCGGCTGCTCGCGCCGGCCATCGTCGACGCGCCGGGCGTCGACGCCGTGGCGCGGCTCGCGGCGCTCGCGGGCGTCCTCGGCACGCTGGGCGTCGAGGCGGCTCCCGCGGGGCCGTCCCGCGTCGCGGTGCACGCCTTTCCGAGCCTGTTGTTCTCGCGGGGCGTCGATCCGGCCGAATTCGTCCTCGAACTCCTGGAGCGCGACGACCTGCCCGCCGACGCCGAGGACGCCCTCCGCGAGGTGCTCGACATGATGGCCTGCAAGGCGGCCGTGAAGGCCGGCGACCCGCTCAGCGGCGACGAGGTGCATGCCCTGCTCGAGCTCCGCGAGCGGGTCGAACGCAGCGGCAGCTGCCCCCATGGCCGGCCCACGAGCGTCAAGCTCACCCTCCGCGACCTAGAGCGGATGTTCGGCCGCCGCTGATTCGCCGATTTTGTCCGCTTTTCGATGAACTTGCGAAAGCCGCTGGACGAATACGACACTGTGTCGTATCATGACGACATGATGTCGTACCTGCCGCCGACCGCGACGCCCCTGGGGCGCCCATGAAGCCCGCGACGCTGGCCAACTCGGAACTGGCGATCATGGAACTGCTCTGGGCCGAGCAGCCGCTGACCGCCCGGCAGATCCGCGAGCGGCTCTACCCCGACGAGCGGCGGCCGCAGCACGGCACGGTGCAGCGGCTGCTCCAGCGGCTTGAGGACAAGGGCTTCGTCGCACGGGATCGCGGATTGGCGGTGCACCTGTTCGCGCCCACGCTGTCGCGGGAGGCCTACGCCGGCGCGCAGCTCGAATCGCTGGCCGACAAGCTGACCGGCGGGTCGCTAGCGCCCTTCCTCACGCACCTGATGGACCACAAGAGGCTCTCGCGGGCCGAGATCGATCGGCTGCGTCGCATCCTGGAAGGCGGTGAGGCGTGATCGATCTGCTGCTGCGTGCGCTGGCGAGCAACCTGGCGGTCTCGGCGTGCATCGCGCTCGCGGCGCTGGCCGTGCACCGCAGCGGCCGCGCCCCCGCGCTCGCCCACGTGCTGTGGGTGGTGGTGCTGGTCAAGCTGGTGACGCCGCCGGTGCTGACGCTGCCGCTGATCCCCGTGCCGCAGGCCTCAGCCCCGCCGGCCGAGGCGGCGATGATCGACCCGCTGCCCATGGCCGCCGCGCCGCTCGCCTACGAGCCCGCGGATGCAGCCACGGTTTCGCCGCCAGAGGTCACCGAAGTCGGCGGAGCATCCGCGTCGGTCCCATGGAGCGCCGTGCTGCTTGGGCTATGGTGCGCGGGGTCCGCCGCGGTGGCGGCCGGGTCGCTCGTCCGCGTGCGTCGCTTCGATCGCCTGCTCGGTCGCACATCGCGCGAGGCCGATGCCGGCACGCGCGCAATGGTCCGCGACCTCGCCCGCCGCCTGGGCCTGCGCCGCCCGCCGGCGGTCCGCATCGTCGACGCGCGGCTCTCGCCGCTGGTCTGGTGGGCGGGCGGCCGGGTGACGCTGGTCGTGCCCGCGGGCCTGCGGAGCGAACTGAGCGAGGCCGAACTCCGCTGGGTGCTGGCCCACGAGTTGGCGCACATCCGCCGCAGGGACCACGTCGTCCGCTGGCTGGAGTGGCTCGCGTGCGTGCTGTGCTGGTGGAACCCCATCGCATGGCTCGCCCGCCGCGGGCTGCGCACGAACGAGGAGATCTGCTGCGACGCGCTCGTGCTGCGTTGCCTGCGTCCGGGCGGCAAGCCCTACGCGGGCGCGCTCGTGCGGGTCGCCGAGTTCCTGGCCGCTCCGGCGCACCGCCCGCCGGCGTCGGCCCCACCCATGGCGTGCGCCATGCACACCGGCGGTCCGCTCGAACGGAGGTTCCGGATGATCATGAAGGATCGAACCAAAGCGACGCCCCGCTGGATGCTCGCCGGCGCGCTCGCCGCGGGCGTTGCCCTGCTGCCCGTGGGCGTCGCGTACGCCCAGGACTTCGACGCCGTGGGGCAGCGGCTGCGGGCGGCCGTCCGCGAGGGCGAACTCAGCAGCGAGCAAGCCCGCGCGATGATGGAGGCGCTCCGCGGCGCATCGGGCGGCGAGCGCACGCTGGCCGACGCGCGGCGGGCGTACGACGAGCGCGCCCTGGCCGACGCACGTCGGGCATATGACGAGACCAAGCGAGCCGTCGCCGCCGATGAGCTGTCGCGCCAGGACGCTTCCCGCAGGCTCTCCACGCTCCGCGGGAGGCTCTCTCGCGACGCCGAGCGCGAGGTCCGCGCCCTCGAGCGGGACTATGCCGAGGCCGAGCGTCGCGTCAAGCGGGCGGTCGACGAGGAGCAGCTCTCGCCGCGCGAAGGCGAGCGGAAGCTGATCGAACGACGCCGGGAGATAGACGCCGAGCGTCGCGCGCAGTCCGCGCGGCAGCGCTCCGTCCGCGAGCAGTACGAGCGGGCTGCCGAGGAGATCGAGCGGGCCGCGGACGCCGGCGCGATCTCCGAGGTGGAGGCCGAGCGCGAGATCGTGGATCTCCGGCGACGGCTCGGAGACCTCGAGAAGCGGGAACGCGAGATGGCCGAGATCCGCGAACGCTACCTGGAGATCGAGCGGGGCTTCGGCGAGGCCGTGGAACGCGGCCGCATCTCCGAGTTCGAGGCCGATCGGGCGCTGGCCGACCTCCGCGGGCACCTGTTCGGGCTGAGCGACACCCAGCCCGAGGAGCCGCGGCGCGAGCGGCGGAGGGCAATCGAGCGGAAGATCGAGGACGCCGTCGTGGCGGGCGAGCTGTCGAGGCGAGAGGCG
Organism: Planctomycetota bacterium; assembly: GCA_039819165.1. Taxonomy (NCBI): domain Bacteria; kingdom Pseudomonadati; phylum Planctomycetota; species Planctomycetota bacterium. Next base: position 76,271 of record JBCBSM010000002.1, on the reverse strand, counting down.
GAGAAGAAGCGCCTCGAGTCCCGGACGGAGCGCGTCGTGCTGCTGCATCTGAGACACGCCGCCGCAGCGAACGCGGCGCGTCGGATGCGGGAGCTTCTCGAGGCGAGGGGCATCCGTGCTCATGTGAAGGCAGACGAGAGCTCGAATTCGGTGGTCGTTGTTGGCGACGAGCGGGCCCTCGAAGCCGCAAGGCGTCTCCACGACGAGGTAGATGCAGAGCCGGATCGTGCCCGGCTGTCGCGCGAGCGTTATGACGCGGCTCTTGCCGAACTGCACGCGGCCGTCGGTGCCGGCAAGGTGTCGATCGAGGAGGCCTACAAGAAGGTGCTCGAGTTGCGCGAGAAGATGGCCGATCGCCCTGGCTACACGGATCGGTCGGACCGTTCGGACCGGCGGGAACTCCGCCGCGGCCGGTAGGACGCGTGGCTACTTCTTGCGGGCCTTGGCCTTGGCGGCCATCTTGGCCTTGAGCGCCTCGGCCCGCTCCGCCGCGGTCTTCGGGCGGCGGGGCGCGGCGTCCTCGTCGGGCTCGACCTTTACCGGCTCGGCATCGTCCTCGTCCTCGCCGCGCTCCTCGCGGAGCAGCCGGCTGCGGGCGACCTCGTAGCACGTCGCGAGCAGGCCCACGAGGGGGAACTTCGCGTCGGTGAACGGGCTGGGTCCGAGTCGACGCAGCAGCGGCGTGGGCACCGCTGGTGGCTCGACGCTCAGATCCAGATCGTCGAGGTCGACCGGGCTATCCCAGAAGCCCTCGATGGCGTCCTCGAGCGTGGGGCCGGGCGTATCGCTCGCGCCCTCGACGCGAGGCTGGTAGATCGGCTTGGGCAGCAGCCCGCCCGCGGTCACCAGCCGGCGGTGGCTCATGCGTTCGGCTAGGTCGTTGTCGGGCAGCCCGCGGAGCTTGAAGGCGATGATCGGGTCGGCCGCGATCCGCTCGCCCAGCAGGGCGACGACGCAGCACGCGTGCTTGCCCCAGCGGCTGCCGTCCTCGGGGTGGTCGGGGCAGGTCGTCCGGACACGGACCTCGTCGGGCGAGGACGGCAGCAACGCGAGCCCCAGCGGCTGGAAGACCTCCTCGACGTCGGCGGGCAGCCCGCCGGCAAGGATGTCCGCCGCGATGCGGGGCTGCTCATTGAGCTGATCGGCCACGTCGTCCCATTGCTCGGCGGTGAAGGGCTCGAGCTCGAGCGTGATCTCGTACGCCCGGTGCCGCCGGCCCTGCACGGACGCCCGCACGCGGCCCGGCTCGACCTCGAGCGAACGCGTCTGCCCACCCCGCGCGTAGGCGAGGCCCTCCTCGATGACCGCGGGGCTAGCGCTCAGCTCGAGCAGCCGCATCAGCCGCCGCTCGGGGATGGTCTCGAGCGGCTGGTCCTCCTTGCGCTTGAGCCGCAGCCCGCCCGAGACGCGGCGGGGCTTGGTGGGCAGCGGCTTGGGGTGCGGTCGAAGCGGTGCGCCGGGCTGGGTCAGGCTCGCCCGCATCTTCTCGATGGCAGGGTCGGCCTGGGCGCTGGGCTTGGGCCGGGCGCCGTCGGCGGGCACCTTCTGCGATTCGGAGTCGCGGGCGTCGCCGGCCATCACGCCGCCTCGTCATCGCCCACGGCGTTGCCGCGGAGGGTCAGCAGGTCTCGGAGCTGGCCGGTATCGAGCTCGGTGAGCCAACGCTCGCCCGCGCCGACGATCTGCTCGGCCAGCTCGGTCTTCTGCTCGATCATCGCGTCGATGCGTTCCTCCAGCGTGCCTCGGACCACGAACTTGTGCACCTGCACGCGGCGGGTCTGGCCGATGCGGTAGGCCCGGTCGGTCGCCTGGTTCTCGACGGCGGGGTTCCACCATCGGTCGAAGTGGAAGACGTGCGTGGCGGCGGTGAGGTTGAGGCCCACGCCGCCGGCCTTGAGGCTGAGGATGAGTACGGGTGCGGTGCCGTCGGCCTTCTGGAAGCGCTTGACGAGGGCCTGCCGCTGGGTCTGCGTGGTGCCGCCGTGCAGGAAGAGCACCTCCTTGCCCAGCGCCTGCTGGAGTATGGATACCAGCAGCTTTCCCATCTGTCGGAACTGCGTGAAGACCAGCGCCTGGTCGCCGCCATCGACGGCCTCGCGCAGCATCTCGCACAGCCGGACGCACTTGCCGCTGCGGCTGGGGTCCGGTGCGCCGGGCGCGCCGAAGTCGTGGTCCTTGAGCAGCTGCGCGGGATGGTTGCAGATCTGCTTGAGGCGGATGAGCGTGGACAGCACCATGCCGCGGCGGTGCATGCCCTCCACTTGGTCGATGTCCCGCAGCATGCGGTTGACGGTGGTCTCGTAGAGCTGGGCCTGCTCTGTGGTGAGGTGGCAGTACTCGCGGCTCTCGACCTTCTGGGGCAGATCGCCCGCCACGCCCTCGTCGGTCTTGAGGCGTCGCAGGATGAAGGGCCGGACCAGCCGGCGGAGCTGCTCGCGTCGGCCCCGGTCGCGGTACCGCTCGATCGGCACGCTGAAGCGCCGCCGGAAGGAGTGCATCGTGCCCAGGTAGCCGGGATTGGTGAAGTCGATGATCGACCACAGCTCGCTGAGGCGGTTCTCGACGGGCGTGCCCGTGAGCGCCAGGCGGTGGTCGGCGTTGAGCTGGCGGACGGCCTGGGCCTGCTTGGCCGCGGGGTTCTTGATGAACTGGGCCTCGTCGAGGACCAAGCGGCGCCAGGGCATCTTCGAGAGCAGGTCCTGGTCGCGATGCGCCAGGGCGTAGGTGGTCAGCACCAGGTCGACGCCCGAGGCCGCGTCGATGAAGCCCTCGCCCGCGAGGCGATCGGCGCCGTGGTGCACCAGCACGCGGAGGCTGGGGCAGAAGCGGTTGGACTCGTGCTCCCAGTTGCCCAGCACGCTCATGGGCACGACGATGAGCGTCGGCGGCATGGGCGCCGCGGCGGCCTCGCTGTTGGCGTGCAGGTGCCGCTCGCGGGCCAGCAGCGCCAGCACCTGTATGGTCTTGCCCAGGCCCATGTCGTCGGCTAGGCAGGCGCCGAAGCCGAAGCGCTCCAGGAACGCCAGCCACGACACCCCGCGGAGCTGGTAGGGCCGCAACTCGCCGTGGAAGGTCGGCGGCGTCTCGACGTCGGGGAGCTTCTCGGCCTCCTCGCTGCTGCCGAAGACAGCGCCCAGCCAGCCGCTGGTCTCGATGCCGACGATGGGCAGGCCCTCGTCGTCCTCGAGGGAGCCGTGCGCCATGCGGATGGCCTCGAGCACGGTCATCTCGCCGCCGGGGTGCTCCCGGATGAACTTGGCCGCGGCTCGGACGTCCTCTGCCCGGACCTCCGCCCACTGGCCGCCGACGCGGACCAGCGGCGAGCCGGTCTTGGCGAGCTTCTCGAACTCGCCGAGGGTCAGCTTCAGCCCGCCTAGCGAGATCTCCCAGCTGTACCGCACGAGCGTCTGCAGGCCGAGCTGCGCCTGGGCGTTGTGCGGCGATCCCGCGCCGCCGCCCGCCAGGCCCATCTCCTCGAGCGGGTCGCTGTCGAGCCGCAGCGTCGCGCCGACGCGGATTGTGGGCGAGTCCCACCACGGCGGGGCCTCGACGCCGATGCCCTGCTCCTCCAGGATCGGCTTGGTATCGCGAAGGAACTGGTAGGCCTGCTTGGTGGTCAGGCCGATCTCGGTAGGCTCGCTCTCGCGGAGCGCGCCATCGAGCTTGTCGTACAGCCGCGCGGCGCGGCCTAGCTCGCTGAGCAGCAGCTGGTGCGGCTCGTCGAGCTGGCGGCCCTCGATGGTGATGCTCTGGCCGGTGAGGCTCCAGACCTCGGCGGCCTCGACTTCGACGTTCTCGGTGCCGACCGCACGCAGGTGGAAGGTCAGCGGCCAGCGGACGTCGGTGGGTGGGGCCTCCAGGTCGGGCAGCTCGCCGGCGTCCTGGGGTTCGAAGAGCTTGAGGCACAGCCGCCAGTGGGCGCTGGCGCCCTTCTCCTCGAGCCGCGCAAGCCAGCGGCGGACCCCACGGGCGGCGTCGCTCCGCGCGCCCGGGGCGATCTCGGCCTCGGCCGCCCCGTCGAGCAGCCCCGTGAGCCAGGCCACATGCTCGTCGTCGCCCGCCGCCTTGCCCTCGACGGCCTCGCCCAGCTTCTCGTGCACGAAAGCGCGGCGGGTCTCGGCGTCGAGCACGCCCGACAGGAAGTCGCTGAGCACCCTCCAGGCGTCGTGCTCGTGCTCGTCGGCACCAGCGCGGGCGGCGGCGGGCATGGCCCGGAGCAGCTCGGCCGTCGCGTGGCCCGTGGCCTCGTCGGCCAGCCAGGGCTGCCAGCTGCCCAGCAGCGCGCCGCCCGGATGCTGTCGCATCGAGGGCACGAACCGCTGCTGCACGACCAGTTGGCGGACGTAGGAGAGGGCCGTCTGGTAGAACCGCACGGACGAGGCGACCAGCAGCGTGCGCTGCACGCCGCCGGCATCGATCCGCATCCGCTCGTCGTCGCCCGCGGCGTCATCGATGGCGTCGAGGGTCCGCGACACGTCGGCCGCCTCGATGCAGATGCAGACGGTCCGCACCTCCGAGAGCGCGGCGGCGTCCTCGTCGTCGGGCAGGACGATGCCCGCCGACCTGGCCAGCACGGCGCTCGGGCGGGCCGCCGACCCCGGCAGCCGCAGGTCGACCTCCTCCAGGCGCGGCTCGCGGAGGCCGGCAGCGTCGGCGATGGTGCGGAGCAGGTCCTCGCCGGCCAGCCAGCGGGCGTCGGGCCCGGCCAGGGCCGATTCGGCCCAGAGCCGCAGCGTGCCGCCCGCCCAGACGGCGTGCAGGCAGGCCACGTCGGTGTTCGATGATGCGACTACCACGCAACCTCCGGGTGGGGCGGCGGCATCGGCATTCGGCATCCAATAGGGGCGCAGGGACTCGAACCCTGGACCCGCGGATTAAAAGTCCGCTGCTCTACCAACTGAGCTACACCCCCGCCTCGCTGCGCCCGGGCGCAATCTCTCGCCGGCGGTCCGTCGCCACCAGGAGGTGATTCTTGGGGCCGATCCGCCCTGAAGCCAGGATCGCGGGGGCTTGCCCTTTGGTCGCGACGGTGTCCGGGTGCTGGCCGGGCGGCGGGCAATTTTCTTGGCGATTCGATGCCGATTCGGTGAAGCGCGACGGCCGCGGGGCCCCAACAACTCCGTATGGGGAAGCCCGGCCTCACGGAGGTGGCCGGACCCAGGGACCGCCGTGCGCGGCCGCGCGTCTACGGCCCGGTGGAGAGACGGCATGCGCGCGATCCTGGCGGTCGTTCTGGTCCTGCTCGCATCGCCGCACCGCGTCCTCGGGCAGCCGTCCGCGGGCGATCGCGCCCTGCGCACCGCCAACGCGTTGCTGCAGCGGGGGTTGCACGCCGAGGCGTCGGCCGAGTACGAGGCCGCCCTGCGGAGCCTGGGGGATCCGGGCGACCGCGACCAGGCCCGCTATGGGCTCGCGGTGGCGAGCTATCGCCTGGGCCGCGACGAGCCGGCGCTCCGCGCACTGGAGGCCATCGAGCGGCCGCGACGATTCGAGTTCCGGGCCGACGCCGACGTGCTCCGCGTGCACGTGCTCTTCCGCATGAAGCGGTATGCCGACGCCGCCGAGGCGGCGGGCGACGCGCTGCGGCACGAGGGCCACGGCTCGTGGGCGAGCATCGCGTCGCTCCGCGTCGAGAGCCTGCACCGCGCCGGACGGCATTGGCCAGCGGTGGAGGCCTACGACGATGCCGCGGGCCGGCTCTCGCGCGACGACGGCGATGCGGCCCTGCGCAGGCGGGCGTCATTCTTTGCCGGGCTAGCGCAGCAAGCGGTCGCGCGCACCCCGGCCGACCACGCCCGGGCGGCCGGCTACTTCGAGGCCGCCCAGCCCCCGCGCGGCCGCGACGAGATCGGCGACCTGGCGCGCGTGCGGCAGGCCTATGCCCTCCGCGATGCCGGCCGTACCGACGACGCCATCGCCGCATTCGAGCGGGCCATCCGTCGCGGTGGCGAGCGGACGACGCCCGAGGCGCTGCTCGGGCTTGGCGGTCTGCTGCGCTCGGCCGGGCGGCCGGCGGAATCGACCGAGATCCTGCGGACGTTGTCCGAGCGCGAGGGCGGCTACCGCCGATCGCGGGTGCAGTACGAGCTGGGCCTTGCGCTGCTCGAGATGGGCGATGCCGACGAGGCCGCCCAGGCCCTGCGGCGTGCGGCGCGGGACGCCACCACGGACCTCGCCGACGACATCGACTACTGGCGGGCCAAGGCCGACCTCCGCCGGGGCCGCGCCGACGACGCGGCGCAGCGGCTGGCTGAGTTCGCGGACGCCTTCGACGAGAGCAACCTGATCGCCGAGGCGCGATACGACCTGGGCGTCGCGCTCGAGCGGTCGGGCCGGGGGGACGACGCGACGCGGGCGTTCGATCGGTTCCGCCGGGCCCACCCCGACCACGCGATGGCGCCCGACGCGCTGTACGCGATGGCGTCGCTCGCGCTGGCCGAAGGCCGCATCGATCGGGCGGCGTCGCACGCCGAGGCCTTCGTCCGCGCGCACGGCGACCACCCATTGGCGGGGCAGGCGGGCTTCGTGCTGGGCGAGGCCCTCTTCCGGCAGGGCGACCACGAGCGCGCCGCCGGCGTGCTGCAACCGCTGGCCGACGAAGACGGTGAGCTGGGCCGCCGCGCGAGCTATCGGCTCGGACTGAGCCTGCGGGAGCTCGGTCGCGCCGACGAGGCCGAGACGTATCTTGCCCGCGTGGCGTCGGGCGGCGATGCGGACGAGGCCTTCCTGCCGGCCCTGCTCGCGCGGGGCGAGATCGCCTTCGAACGGGGCGACTGGGACGCGGCGATCGAGGCCTTCGATGGCTACCTCGATTCCGCGGATGATGGGGACGAGTCCGCCGGCGACGCCCTGATGAAGCGCGGCCTTGCGTACGCGCGGAGCGAGCGGCCCCGGGAAGCGCTCGGCGACTTCGGGCGGGTGCTCGAGGACCACGCCGGCGGCGTGCACGGGGCACACGCCCGATTCGAGGTGGCCCAGGCGCACCTGGCCCTGGGCGACGACACCAGCGCCCGGGCGGCGCTGCGGGGGTTGCTCGACGAGCACGAGGGCTCGAAGTTCGAGCCGTACGCCCTGCGGCACCTCGCGGGGATCGCCGCCCGCGCGGGCGATCCGGCGGAGGCCGCCGACCTGTACGAGCGTGCGGCGGCGTCGGGCGACGCGGGCTTCGCGCGGTCGTTCGCGGTCGAGCGGGCCCGCGCGCTGCTCGACGCCGGCGATCCACGTGCGGCGGCCGGCTTGCTCGAGGGCCTCGACGGCGAGGCGACGACCTGGCGGGTGATCGCGCTCGCTCGCCTGGGTGCGCACGGGGACGCCATCGAGCTGGCCCGGGGCCACGACGCGCCGGCCGTCGAGAGCGACGTGGGCGAGCTGTACTTCTACGAGCTGGGCGGCAGCCTGCGGGCCACGGGCGAGGACGCGGGCGCGCGACGGCTGTTCGAGCGGCTGGCCGGGCGGGGCGACGCCATCGGCGGGCGGGCCGCGCTCGACCTGGCCGACATGCTGATCGACGCCAAGCAGTTCGATGCCGCCGCCGAGACGCTCCGCGGGGCGCTGACGCACGACGCCCTCGACGCCGAGTTGTGCCCGTCGATCCTCTACAAGCTGGCGTGGTGCGAGTACCAGCTGGGCGATCACCGCCGCGTGGTCGCGCTGCTCGACGAACCCCGCTGCGAGCTGGGATCGCTTAAGGCCCCGGCGGCAATGGTGCTGGGCGAATCCCAGCTGGCGCTGGGCCGGGGCAAGCCGGCGGCCGCCGCGTTCGGAATCGTGCTGGCCGACGAGGCTTCGCGGGACCTGCACGAGGCGGCGCTGCTCCGCCTCGGCGAGGCGCACGCCGCGGCCCAGGACTGGCGGGCCAGCCGGCGTGCATACGAGGACCACCGGTCGAGGCATGCCAAGAGCCCGCAGTGGTTCCGGGCGGAGTTCGGCCTGGGCTGGGCCCGGGAGAACGCCGGCGAGCACCGCGAGGCGATCGCGCACTACCGGGCGGTCACCGAGCGGCACGACGGCGAGACCGCCGCTCGCGCGCAGTTCCAGCTCGGCGAGTGCCTGTTCGCGCTCGGCGAGTTCGACGAGGCCGTCCGCGAGCTGCTGCGTGTGGACATCCTGTACGCCTCGCCCACGTGGAGCGCCGCGGCGCTGTACGAGGCGGGCCGCTGCTTCGAATCGATGGACAAGGTCGGCGAGGCGCGGGCGCAGTATCGCGCGGTCCGCGAACGCTTCGCGGAGAGCCCATGGGCCCAGGCCGCGGGCGAGCGGCTCGCCGCCATCGCGGGCCCCGGCGGATCGGGAGGCTGATGATGCAGGCGATTGCCACGCTCGTAGGCGCGGCGACGGGCCAGGCCGCGGCCGCCCCGTCGGTGTTCGATCTGGCCGTCAAGGGCGGGATCATGATGATCCCCATCGTGCTGTGCTCGCTGGTGGTCGTGGCCGTGGTGGCCGAGCGGCTGTCGGTGCTGCGGCTGCGACGCGTGGTGCCGCCGGGCCTCGAGGCCAAGCTGCACGAGATCCTGGGCCGGGCCCGCAGCCGCCGCGATGCGCTCGAGCACTGCACGAAGCACGACAGCCCGCTGGCGCGGGTGCTGGCAGCGGGCATCGAGAAGCTGGGGCACGCGCCCGAGGTCGTCGAGAAGCACCTCGCGTCGTCGGGCGAGCACGAGGTCTACCTCATGCGCAAGCGGCTGCGCACGCTCACGGTCGTCGCGGCCGTTGCGCCGCTGCTGGGGCTGACCGGCACGATCTTCGGCATGATCCGCGCGTTCCAGACGGTGGCGTCGTCGGGCGAGAGCCTGGGCAAGGCCGAGCTGCTCGCCGGCGGCATCTACGAGGCGATGATCACCACGGCCGCGGGCCTGCTCGTGGCGATTCCCACCATCGTGTTCTACCACCTGCTGGCGTCGAAGGTCGATCGCCTGGCGCGGGAGCTGGACCGGGCCGCCGTCGAGTTCGTCGAGCGGCACGTGCTCGAGCCGGCCGGCGCCGCGGAACCGCCGCACGTCGCGTCGCACGAGAACGGCGAGCCCGCACGCCAAGCGGTGGCGGCGGGGGCGTAGCCGTGCTCATCCGCAACAAGGCCGACGAGGATGCGCCGTCGATCGAGATCACGCCGATCATCGATATGGTGTTCCTGCTGCTGATCTTCTTCCTGGTGGCGACGACCTACCAGCAGAGCGAGCGTGAACTGGAGATCGCGCTGCCCGAGGCCGAGGCCGCCGGCCCGATCAGCGCCATGCTCCGCGAGATCATCATCAACGTGGACGGCGCGGGCCGGATCATCGTGGGCGGCCAGGCGATCACGCTCGAGGAACTCCGCACGCTGGTGGCCGACGCGGTGGAGGTCAATCCCGACCAGAAGGTGTCGGTGCGGGGCGACAAGGACATCGCCTACGGGTCCATCGTGCGGGTGCTGGACGTGTGCAAGGCCGCCGGCGTGCAGCAGCCGTTCCTCGATACCGTGCCCCTGGGGTGAGTCGCATGCCGATGGCCCGCCGCATCCTGCTGTACGCCCTGGCGCTGGGCGCGGTGCTGAGCGCCGCGGCCGCGGGCTACTGGTGGCTGGGCATCGAGCGGCGGTCGTTCTACACGGACGACGCCGCCATCCGGGCCGACGCGGGCGACGCCCCGCTCCGCGACGTGCTCTGGCGGCCTGCCGAGCCGCTGCCCGGGCTCGAGGACGCGGCCGTCATCGACATCGCGCTCTCGCCCGATGGCGGCACGCTGTACGCCTCCGCCCGAACGCCCAGGGGTGATACCGACCTCTTTTTTGCGCGCCGAGCCGGCGATCGGTGGTCGCCGCTCCAGCCGATCACGGCGCTGAACACGCCCGACAACGAACTGGCGCCGGCGACCTCGCCGGACGGGGAGGAGCTCTACTTCGCGAGTGATCGGCCCGGCGGCGTGGGGGGGCTGGACCTCTGGCGTGCGCGGCTGGGCGGCGATGGCTGGATGCCGCCCGCGCCCCTGCCCGAGCCGATCAACAGCCGGCACGACGAGTCCGATCCGCATCCGCACGCCGCGGGCGGCTCGGCGACGCTGCTGTTCGCGTCGGATCGCCCGAGCGAGACTCCGAACGAGGGCGCAGCGCCCACCGGATTTGACATCTATTCGCACGGCGACGCGGATGGCGTCCTGCGCGTCGATCGTCTGTCGAGCGCGGCGGACGATCGCGATCCCGCGGTGTCGCCGGCGGGCGACTTCGTGTACCTCGCCTCGGACCGGGCGTCGGGCCTGGGCGGCTTCGACCTGTACCGCGCGCGGCGGAGCGGCGATGGCGCGGCGTTCGCCGTCGGTGCCGTGCAGAACCTGGGCGCGTCGATCAACTCGTCGCGGAACGAGCGTTCGCCGGTGCTGGCCCTCGAGGGCTTCGCGGTGCTGTTCGCATCGGCGGAGGGCGACGCGCTCGCGCTGCGGCGAGCCGTATCGCGGGAGGTCTACCTCGCACGCGTCGAGTCGCGGGCCGATCTGCTGGGCCTGCTGCCGTGGATCCTGCTGGCGCTGGCGCTCGTGCTGCTGCTCGCGTTGCTGCGGCGTCTGGCGACGACCGCACGCTGGCAGGGACGACTCGCGACGCTGGGGCTGATGGCCAAGTGCGTGCTGCTGTCGCTCTTGATTCACGGCGGCATCATGGCGCTGCTGGCGGCGCTCACGGTGCCGCCGACGGTGGGCGACCTCGCGGGCGACGAGGCGGGCGTCCGCGTGGCGCTGTCCTCCTCGGCGGTGCGGCAGGCGGCGGCCGACCAGCTGCGACCGGGCGCGGAAGCGGCCGCCCTGCAGCAGGCCAGCGTGCCCGCCGCCGCCGCGCCGTCGGTGCCAAGTCCCGTGGCGGCGAGTGCGGCCGTGCTGGAGGCGGCGGCGATGGCCGGGCCCTCCGGCGAGCTGGCGCCCACGCGATCCGCGATGGACGCGTCGTCGTCGCCGTCGTCGGCCGTCTCGGTCGCGGCGCTCGGCGACGACGTGCCCGCCCCGGCCGGTGCGACCGAGAGCCTGTCGCTGCCCGAGTCGTCCGCGCCGGCGGCGTCGGACGCATCCGAGCCCGCGCTGCGCGCCGGCGAGCGGCCATCTGCCACGGATGCCGTCGCCCCGGCGCGGGCGGCGGCGGACGGCGGCGCGACGCAACCGGTGCAGATCGCCGCGGCGGATGCAGGATCGACACTAACCATGCCCCTTGCCGCCGCCGGTCCTGCGACACGGGACGCTGACGGCGCATCTGCTCATGCCCGAGCGGACGCACGCGATCTCCCCGATGCGGCCGGCCTGGCGCCCATTGGCGTCGACCTCGCGCTGCCCGGAGATCCGTCTGCGGTGGCGTCGGCGGCCGAGCCGGCCATCGATGCGCCGTCTGTCGATCGCGGCGCCGTGGCTGCACGGCCGGACGTGGCATCTGTCGCCCAGGCGGGTCCCCGGATCGCGCGGCTCGACGCGGCGTCGGCGGGAGTTCGTGCCGGGGCGCTCGAGGCGGAACGCTCCGTCCAGGAGGCGAGCACGATGGCGGCTTGGCCGATGGCCTCCGCCGATCTGCCCCCGCCGCCGCTGGGCGACTTTGAGATTGCACTGGGCGTGCCAGATGCCGCCGACGCCGACGCATCGATCGCGGAGGCCGACTGGTCGCCCGCCGACGCGATGGCATCCCTGGACCTCCTGCCGGATCGACCCCTCACCGGTGGCTCGACCGCATCGCTGGACCGCGTCCGGCCCGCGGCGGGCGCAACGGCGGACGAGATGGACGAGTGGTCGCACGCCTCGTCCGAGGCCACGCCCGACGTCGCGAGCGACGTGCTCGCGGGAATCGCGCCGCCCGCGGCGATGCGCTTCGGCGACCTCGACCTGTCGCTGCCCGAGGCGATCGAGCATCGCTACGCGCTCATCGGCGTGGTGCTCGATGCCTCGGACGACGAGCCGATCGCCGGCGCACTCGTGCGGCTGGACCTGGAGGGCGTCGCCGACGCAAGCATGCGGACCGACGACCGGGGCGGCTTCGAGTTGGCCTTCGACGACATCCCCGACAACGCGGCGGTGACGGCATCGGCGCCCGGATACACGCCCGGGGCGCTCAACGTCTCGCAACGGGACGTCGAGCTCGAGCGAAGGCTCGTGTTCCGCCTCGAGCCCATCGATCCGTACGTGGTGGTGCTCGAACGCCAGCCCGAGGTGCACCACCTGGGCAACGATGAGTTCAGCGGCCGCATCAACAGCCAGTTCCAGCGTCGGAGCGAGGGGCTGGTGCTCGAGCTGCCCTTCGAGATCACGCCCGAGCACCGGCGGCTGCGCGTGCGGGGGGCCGAACTGCGGCTGTTCGTGAAGGGCTCGCAGGCCCCCAACCCGCTGCGGATCAACGGCGAAGAGGTGGGGACGCTGCGGCAGTCGCCCCGCGACGGCAGCTTCGGGGAGCAGTCGATCCCCGTCCCGCTGCGGCTGCTGCGGGCGGGTGGCAACGTGCTGGAGATCGAGTCGGTCGCGCGGCCGGGCTCGGACAAGGACGACTACGAGTTCGTCAACGTGCGGCTCATCCTGATTCCGGCGGACCTTGACGCGGACTAGGTGATCCGCCTCTACCGCGCATCGTCCGCGAGCAGCACGGCTTCGCCCGTCAGTCCGGGGCCGAAGGCCATCGCCAGCAGGGGCAGGCGGGCGCCCGCGCGCAGCATCCTGTCGATGATGAAGAGGATGGTGGCCGACGACATGTTGCCGTGCTGGCCGAGCACGTCAGCCGACGCCTCGGTCGCCGACGGGTCGAGGCCGAGCGCACCGGCGACGCGTTGCAGCACCCTGGGCCCGCCGGGATGGATGGCCCAGGAGGCGATGTCGCCGCGGGCCATGCCCCGAGCCGAGAGCAATCCATCGACCCAGCCGGGCACGTGCCGGCTGAGCAGGTCGGGGACGCGCGGCGAGAGCGTCATGAGGAAGCCCGAGGGTCCGACGTCCCAGGCCATCTCGCTGAGGCTGTCGGGCAGCAGGACGGCCTCGGAGTGGGCGATCGCGGGACCGTCGCCGCCGCGGCGGACGACGCAGGCGGCCGCACCGTCGGCAAAGAGGGCGTCGGCCACGGCGGATCCCTCGGGCTGCCCGCCCTGGAAGTGCAGCGAGCACAGCTCGGCGCAGCACAGCAGCACCACCGCGTGCTCGCTCGATGCCGCGAGCGCCCGCGCTACACGCAGGCCGTTGAGCGCGCCGTGGCAGCCCATGAAGCCGACGTTGACGCGCTCGGTGCTCGCTGGCAGCTCCAGCCGGTGGATCAGCTCGATGTCGAGCCCGGGCGAGGCCAGCCCGGTGCAGCTGACGGTGATGAGATGGGTGACGCCGTCTGGCCGCACGCCGGCGCGGCCGAGCGCGGTCGTGCACGCGTGGGCGGCGATGGGGGGCGCGAGCTCGTGGTAGCGGCGCATCCGCTCGGCCGTGCCCTCGGCCTGGGCGATGGCGAGGTCGCCCTCGTGGAAGGCCGCCGACGCGATGCCCCGTGAGCGCACGCCCGAATTGCGGTAGAGCGTGCTTATCGCCCGCGCCCGCGTGCCATTCGCGCCCGATGCGCGTGCGATCAGCTCGGCCACGCGATCCTGGGCGATGGTCTGCCCGGGGGTTGCCAGGCCGATGCCGACGATGGTCGCGCTCACGCCGAACTCCTGGCCGTGGAGGTTGCGTGCGTGCTGAGTGCGCCCTCGAGGTGGCGCGCCACGGCGGGGCGGATGGCCGCGAGCCGAGCCCCGGCACCGATGAGCGCAGGCCGCCGCACGAGCAACGCGGTGCGCCGGCATCGCCGGTGTGCACGGCCGAGCAGCGTGCGGTGCTCGCGGGACCACGCGGCCGCGGCGGGGTCGTGCTCGAGGCACGCCAGCGCGTGCGGCACGACGGCCTCGGCCGAGAGCAACGCCCACGACATGCCCTCGCCCGTGAACGGCTCGACGTAGCCCGCCGCGTCGCCCACCGAGAGCACGCGGCCCGACTGCGCGGGACGGGACCGCGTGAGCGTGGGCGTGCCCCGCCAGGGGCCGGTCGGGACGCTCGCCGGATCGAGGCCCGCCCGGGCGGCCATGGCACGCAGGAGCGCGGCGGGCGAGCCGTGCCGCCGCAGCCACGCTGGCGAGACGGCCGCCGCCCAATCCGTGCGGCCGTCGGGCAGCGCGACGCCGCCCAGATAACCGTCCCCGCCGACGATCATCCGCAGGTCGGATCCGCACGGGTCGATGCCATTGCGCGGCGCGGCCGTGGTGGTGCCGAGTCCGACGCGATTGGTGCGGCGGACGCGGAACGGGACGCCGTCCACGCGATGGGCCAGCAGGCCCGCGGCGTTGATGACGACGCCGGCGCGCACGGTCCGGGTTTCGCCGGCGTGCGTGATGCGCACTCCGCCCTCGGCGTCGGCGGCCACCGTCGTATTCCAGGCGAGCACCGCGCCCGCGTTCTCCGCGGCGTCGGCGAGGCGTGCGTCGAGCGCCTCGCGAGAGATCGCCCGCATCCCGTCGAGAGGCAGCGTGGTCGTGTGGCCGCGGGTCGACAGCCGGAGCACGCGGATCGGTGCGGCATCGCGGAGCACGCCGCCGAGGTTGGCGCGGTCCAGCACGGCGGCACCGCCCGAACCCAGGCAGCATCCACAGACCTTGGGCCGGCCGCGGCGGGCCTTCTCGGCCAGCAGCACGGATGCGCCTTCGCGGGCCAAGAGGCACGCGGCCAGGGCGCCGGCGGGCCCGGCGCCCACCACGATCGCGTCCCACCTGTCCCGCGCACTCAGGGCGTCGGACTCCATGCCAGCAGCATACGCCCGGGGAATCGCGGCGCAACGCTCCATCGCCCCGCGATTCCCCGCACCAGGTCTCGGGCTTCTGCCAACGAGAACGCCGCCCGCGCCGAGCGCAGCGCATCGACGTGCACGACCGGCGACCGGGTGGCGATCCGGGGCACCGTGGCGGCCAGCGCCGTGCCCCATGCGCCGCGCCGCAGGTCGTTGGCGAGCACCAGCCTGCCGGCGGCGTCGCACATGCTTCGCAGCACACGCTCGGCCTCTTCGTTGGTCAGGTGGTGCAGGAAGAGCGAGCACACCGCGACGTCGGTATCCGGCAGCGGCTCGCGGAGCAGGTCCAGCGGCATGGTCCGCAGCTCGATGCCGGCGGCGTCTGCACGTTCGCGAGCCCGGCGGAGCGCGTGCTCGCTGACGTCGCAGGCCGAGCACTCGACCTCGAGCCCGGCCTGCCGCGAGCGCAGGGCGAGGGCGATGGGCACGTCGCCGCTGCCCGTCGCGACATCGAGGAGTCGCAGCGGACGATCGAGCGCGGCCGCCTCGCGACGAACGTGGGGCCACAGCATGGCGGCCGAGCGGCTCATGCGGTTGAGCCGGGCGAGCCCACGCAGGGCCGCGTCGTGCGCGGCGGGGTCGATCGCCGGATCGTCCATCAGTTCGCCGACGAGCCGCCTGGGCATCGGGCAGGCTACTCCGCGGCGTGCGGCGGCGCCGGCCGCTCGAGCCTCGAGCACCATGCCCCTAGCGCGACCGAGGCGGCGACGAACACCAACATCCCCGGGCGGAAGCTGCCCAATTCGTCGATGCTCACGCCCAGCACGATCGGGCCCAGCCCCGTGCCCGCGACGGCCAGCCGCGTCACCGAGCCGCGGATGGCGCCGTGATGGGCCCGGCCGAAGTAGCGCGCAACCGTGGGCACGCCCGCGGCGGTGGCGGCCGCCTGCGACACGCCGAAGCAGGCCATCGCGAGCACGCCGATGGCGACGCTCCCGAGCGACAGGAAGAGCGTCGCTGCCGCCGCCAGCAGCAGCGCCGCCAGGGACAACAGGATCCTCGGGTGCACGCGATCCGCCAGCCAGCCCGCGGGCAGCACGGCGACCGCCATCGTGATGGACCAGGCCATCACCAGCGCCGCGGACGCCTCGGGGTCCAGACCCGCCTCGGCGAGCATCGGCTGGGCGTGGAAGATCAGCGCCGTGCCGATCAGGCCATTCATCACGCTGCTGAGCGCGAGGATCCAGTACGCCGGCGTGCGGACGGCGGCCCGCAGCGTGAAGGCCGGGTCGTACCTCGGCTCGGACCTTGGCTTATCGCCCATTTCATCGCCCGCTTCGCCGCCCGAGTCTTCGCTGGCGTGCGGCGGATCGCCGTCGATCCGCTGGCCCATCTGCTCTGGGTGGTCCCGCGAGAGCAGCAGGCCCATCGGCAGCACGAGGATCCATACCAGCAGGCCGAGCAGCGCGTACGCCGTCCGCCAGCCGACCTCGGCGATGAGGAAGGCCGCCAGTGGCGCGAAGGCGGCGAAGCCCAGCTGGGTGCCCACCAGCTTCATCGCGTTGACGGTGCCGAGCCTGCGCTCGAACCACAGCGCGAGCGCGTGTCCACTCGTCAGCGCGAGCGAGCCCTGGCCCAGGAACCGCAGCAGGAAGAAGGCAACGGTGAGCATCACCACCCCCCGTGCCTGGCCCGCGAAGACGCACGCCAGGCCGAAGAGCACGGCGACGGCCAGCATCACCCGCCGCGGCCCGATTCGATCCGACGCACGGCCCACCAGCACGAGCGGAGACGCCGCCAGCACCGTGCCCACGAGGTAGGCGGTGCTCAGCATCGTGGCCGAGAGCCCGAGCGACGTGGTGAACGATTCGTTGAACTGGCTGACGATGAGCGTCTGGCCCGGGGCGGTGGCGATGAAGGCCACCGTGCAGACGCCGGCCATCACCCATCCGTAGAAGAAGCGGGGCTTCTCGGGTGGCGCAAGCGTGGGCTCGTCGCGCGACTCGGTCGCGATGGGTGCGGGCTGCGGGTCGGCGCGGGTCGCCATCGAGCCCCAGCGTAGATCGGCTAGGCCCGCTGCGCCCGCGGCGGATCGGGCTCGAAGGGAGGTTCCTCGGCCTCGTCGTCCTCGTCTTCGAGTTCTACGTCTTCGAGTTCTTCGTCCTCTAGCTCCTCGTCCTCGTATTCCTCTTCTTCGTCGAACTCCTCGTCCTCGTCGAGCTCGTCCTCGGCTTCCTCATCCTCGAGCTCTTCGTCGTCCTCTTCGCCCTCGAGTTCCTCGTCCCCGGACGCCTCGTCGACTAGTTCGTCGCCGGCCCCTTCGGCCTCGTCCTCTTCCGCGTCCTCGTCGAGAATCTCGTCTTCGAGCACCCCATCGTCCGTGGCGGCCGGCTCGAGTTCGTCCTCGAGGTCCTCCGGGAAGGGCTCGTCAGGCTCGTCGTCGGCGCCGGCGTCGCGGGCGGCGAGTTCTTTCATGGCGACCCATTCCTCGGGCGTCACGAGCACGTCGCGGGCGACGCTGCCCTTGTGGTCGCTGATGATGCCGGCGATGCCCATGAGGTCCACGAGGCGGCTGGCGCGGGTGTAGCCGATCGCGAGGCGGCGCTGCAGCAGGCTCACGCTGCCGCGGCGTGACTCCAGGACGATCTCGACGGCCCGATCGAACAGCGGGTCCCTGAGTGCGCGACGCAGGCTGGCGGAGTTGTTGTTGGCGCTGGCGAGCAGGCGGTCGTCGTCGGTCAACCCGCCGTCGGCCTGGCCCAGCTGCATGATCTGCCGCTCGAAGGTTGGGCCGGCAACCTCCTTGACGAACTTGACGACGCGGCGGATCTCGAAGTCGTCCACCAGCGTGCCCTGCGAGCGGATCAGCTTGTGGCTGCTGGGCGAGAGGAACAGCATGTCGCCCTGGCCCAGCAGCAGCTCGCCGCCCTTCTGGTCGAGGATGATGCGGCTGTCGAGACCGCTGGCGACCTTGAAGGAGATGCGGCAGGGCATGTTGCCCTTGATCAGGCCCGTGACGACGTTGGCCTGCGGCCGCTGCGTCGCCAGGATGAGGTGGATGCCCACCGCGCGGGCCTTCTGGGCGATGCGGACGATCGAGCCCTCGACCTCCTTGTTGGTCATCATCAGGTCGGCCAGCTCGTCGATGATGAAGACCATGTAGGGCAGCTTGCGGGGGATGCGGGCGGCCTCTTCGTCGGTGGTCTTGCCGAAGCGGTCCTTGATCTCGTCCCAGTCCAGCTCGTTGTAGCCCGAGATGTCGCGGCAGCCGGCCTCGGCGAGCAGCTCGTAGCGCTCGTCCATCTTGGTGACGGCCCACTCCAGGATGGCGGCGGCCTTGGACATCTCGGTCACCACCGGGCACATCAGGTGGGGGATGTCCTTGAACTGGCTCATCTCGACCATCTTGGGGTCGACGAGCACGAGCCGCAATTCGTTGGGCTTGCGGGTGTACAGGAACGACATGATGATGGTGTTCATGCACACCGACTTGCCGCTGCCGGTCGTGCCCGCGATGAGCACGTGGGGCATCTTGGTCAGGTCGGCGATGAGCGGCTCGCCGCTGGCGTCCTTGCCCAGGAACATCGGCAGCCGCATGCCCTGGAACTTCTCGGGCATGCCCATGAGTTCCTTCAGGCGGACGCGTTCCTTGGTCGGGTTGGGCACCTCGATGCCCACGGTGTCGCGGCCGGCCTGGTTGGCGACGACGCGGATGTTGACCGACTTGAGCGCGCGGGCAATGTCGCTGGAGATCGCGTTCAGGCTGCTGACCTTGGTGCCCGGCGCCAGCCGCACGTCGTACTGCGTGATGACCGGCCCGCTCTCGATGCCCACGACCTCGCCGTCTATGCGGTACTGGTGCAGGGCGCGCTCGAGGGCCTCGGCTCCCTCACGGACCATCTCGTCGAGGGTCTCGTTGAAGCCCTCGTCGGGGGCCTCGAGCAGTTCGACGCTCGGGAAGCGGTAGCCCTCCAGCTCCACGCCCTGGAGGTCGCGTAGGTCATCCTCGGTTGCGACCGAGCGGGTGTCGCGGGCGAAGAGCACCGGCATCTGCTCGATCTTCTCACGGAGGCGGTCCTCGTTGAAGATCTGCGGTGCGCCCGGGGCCTCGTCGTCGTCGAGGGCCGCGACCTGTTCCACGTCCTCCTCTTCCTCCGGCTCGTCGTCTTCGTACTCATACTCGTATTCGTACTCGTCGTCCTCCTCGAACTCATCGTCGGGCTCCTCGAGGTCGTCCTCGATAGCCTCCTCGACACGGCGGCCTCGGGCCTCGGCCTTCCGCTGGCGCACGCGCTTGGCGGCGGGCAGCCGCTCGTCGTCGTCGAGGTCGTTGGCCCGGACGCGCGACCGCGGCGCCGGCTTCAGCCCGCCCGCGAGGCCGGCGAACCAGGCGCCGATCGACGCGAGCACGCCCGGGGCGCCGCGGGCGCCGGCGGCCGCGAGCGACGCACGGTCCCACGCCCAGATGCCGGCGGGCAGCAGCCACCGGTCGTAGGCGATCACGACGCCGATGAGCGCTAGCAGCAACATCCATAGCGCCGTGCCCGCAGCGTTGAAGTGGGCCCGCAGCTCGTGCGCACCAACCAGGCCGATGACGCCGCCGGGCAGGTCGGGCAGGAGGGCCGTCGAGGGCAGCAGCAACGCCTGCAGGCCGGCGACCGCAACCGCGATGAGCACCGCGCCCAGCCCGCGGACGAGCGGATGGTCGACGCGGGCGCCGCAGAAGTGCAGCACGATGAGCACCGACAGGCCGGCGAGGAAGGCCCAGGCGCCGACGCCGAGCGCCTGGTACGACCAGAAGGCGACCGCCGCCCCGATGCCGCCCATCCAGTTGGCGGCGGGCTCGTTGGGCGGCCAGACGGCGTAGCCCGGGGCGTCGGCCCGGTCGAAGCCCAGCAGGCTGGCGGCGACGAAGAGCAGCAGCGCCGCGGCGACCAGCCACGCGAGCCAGCGCGCGATCGGTGCCGCGTCGTCCTCGACCTCGTGCGCTCGGGCCATGAACGAACGTTATCGGCGCGGCCCCGGCCGGCGCGGTAGATTGCCGGCTTGCCCCCTGCGAGGGCCGAATCAGGCCGCTCGGGCCGCGTCGCCGGACGGCCCGGCGGCCTCGCCCGCGTCGCCTTCGTCGTCCCGGTCCGCGTCCGTGGGGTCGATCAGCTCGCCGTTGACGATGCGGGGGATCTCCAGCGGGTTGGCGGTGCGGAGCTCGCGGGGCAGCAGGGCCTCGGGGGCGTTCTGGTAGCTCACGTCGCGGAGCCAGCGGGTGGCGGCGGCGGGGCCGACGGCCGTCCGGCCCTCGCCCAGCGACGCCGGGTACGGGCCGGCGTGCACCAGCGAGGTGCACAGCTCCAGCCCGGTGGGGGATGCGTTGAAGACCAGCCGCCCCGCGCGGTGCTCCAGGATGGCCGCCAGCTTGTGGCACAGCTTGGAGTCCGAGGACGACATCCACATCGAGGCGGTGAGCGCCCCGCCGACGCTCGCGGCGGCGCCGAGCAGGTCCTCCTCGTCGTCGGCGACCACCGCGAGCAGCACCGGGCCGAACATCTCGTCGTGGAGCGTGCGGCTGTCGGCGAAGACGCCCGCCGAGCAGCGAAGCAGGCAGCCGTGGGCCGTCGCCGGGCCGTCGGCCTCGGCCTCCTGGGCGTAGTGCGAGCCCCCCTCCAGCCGCACGCCCGGCGTGTCGAGGCAGCGACCCAGCTCCTCGAGGAATGAGGTCCGCACCCGCAGGCTCCGCATCCGCGACGCGGGCAGCTGGTCGAACAGCGAGGCGAGCTGGCCGACGAACTTCTGGCCCGGTGCGCCGCGTGGTACGACCACCACGCTCGGCCGTGTGCAGGTCTGGCCGGCCACGTTGGTGCAGGCGCGGAAGAGCCGCTCGGCCACGCCGTCGGTGTTGGATTCGAGCGCCCCCGGCAGCACGAAGACCGGATTGATCGTGCCGATCGAGGCGTGCAGGCGCACCCCCGGGGCGTACGCCGCGACCCGCTGGGCGATGCGGTCGGCGGTGCGCCGCCGGCCCGTGAACGCGACGCCCCGGATGGCGTGGTGCTCCACGAGTTCGTCGACCACGCCGCCGACGCGGTCCTCGGCGGCGTGCAGCAGCGTCACCATGCCCTCGGGCGCGCCCGCGTGCCGGCAGGCATCGATGGCCGCCCCGGCGATCATCGCGTCGGTCATCGGGTGCTCGTGGTGGGCCACCGCGACGATGGGGCATCCCGCCGCCAGCACCGAGGCCGCATCAGCCCCGAGGCATCCCGCCGTCAGCGGCTGGTTGGCCGGCCCCAGGACGACGACCGGCCCCAGAGGCCGGCGGACCCGCCTCAGATCGGGCTTGGGCAGCGGGCGGCGGCTCGGCTCGGCCGTGTCGATGCTCGGATCGCTCCAGGGCCTCGCTCGCACCAGGCCAGCGAACATCCGGAGCGTGGCGACCAGCCGCTCCCGCTCGGCGACGATCCGCACGGCGCTGAAGCCCGTCTCCTTGGTGGCGAGCTTGGTCAGGTCGTCGCCCAGCAGCCGGACGGCGTTGGCGATCTCCTCGAGCATGAGGGCCCGCTGCTCGTCGTCCATCCGGAGGGCGTCCTGGAAGGCCGCCCACGCCGCGTCGCCTGCCGCCCGGACCTCATCGCTCGACGCGCTGCACGCGACCGTCGGCAGCAGCGACCCGGTGGCGGGGTTGCGGGCCTGGAAGGTGGCCTTGCCCGGCTCGTCGGGCCGGAACGCCTCGGGGATGAGGCTGCGGGCCGGCTCTTCGGCCGCCGCGGACGTGCCGATGGCCGCCGCCTCCCTGGTCTTGGATCCGCCGGACGCCATCACTACGGCATCGGCCGCTTTCCGCCGCCGGTTCATCGGAATCGGCGACCCGGCCGGCATGGGCGCAGGAGAAAGCCCGCCGGGAGGGCGGGCTCGGTGCTGATCCAAGACGTGCTGCTTCGGGAGGTTCTGCTTCGAGGGGTACCCTCGGCCTAGCGGCGGCGGCGTGCGGCGGCGAGGCCGCCGAGGCCCAGCAACGCCAGCGAGGCCGGCGCTGGGATGACACGGATCGCGCCCGTGGCCTCAATGACCGTCATGGTCACGTCGGAACTGCTGCCGTCCGAGCCGGTGTAGAGCGTGTACTGGTCGGTGATGGTGGCCAGCGGCACCGAGCGGGTCGAGAAGTCGGTCGTCGACCACGTGGCCGACCAGACCAGGATCGGGTCCGAGGTGTCGGCGAACAGGCCGCCGGGCGGGAACTGCAGCTGGCCGACGACGATGTTCTCGACGCCGTCCACCTCGATATCGCCGGGCTCCTGGCCCGGGTCGCTGAACGCGGAGGCCGGACCGCTGAACATGCCGCTCGTGTCGGCGCTCAGGTCGAACTCGGCGGCGGCGAAGGCGAAGAACGTCGGCGAATCCCAGTCGGCCCAGACCTCGACGGTCGTGCTGGGCGTGCCGGGGCTGACCACGTTGCTGACGCGGATCTCGTAGCCGTTGGTATCGAGCGATGCCAGGGCCGTGGCGGACATGGCGGCCACGGCGATAGCGGCAATCTGGGTGCGGTGCATCTCGTCTCTCCTGAAGCGCAGCTCCTACCTACGCGGTTCCAGCATATCACAGACCCGGCCGCTCGTTCAACGAAAAAGGCGGAATGCAACGATCCGGCCAAGAATTTTTGGTTTTATCGGCAGGCGTCCGCATCTGTTCATGATCCGATCGGTCTTGCCGGGGCCGGTCCGTCGCCGCTACGCTGCGCCGATG
This sequence comes from Planctomycetota bacterium, assembly GCA_039819165.1. NCBI lineage: Bacteria > Pseudomonadati > Planctomycetota > Planctomycetota bacterium. The sequence continues at coordinate 53,815 of JBCBSM010000002.1, read as the reverse complement.
CCGTCCAATATCCGATCATTCCTGCTGCGGGGCGTCGACGCCGAGCCGTGCGAGGTCGAGGTCGACCTGGACGATGCGGCCCTCGCCCGCGAGACCATCGTGGGGCTGCCCGATGCCGCCATCCGCGAGTCCATGGAGCGGGTGCGGGCGGCCATGGGCAACGCGGGGTACGCCTTCCCCAGCGGGCGGCTGGTGATCAACCTGGCGCCGGCCCACGTCCGCAAGGAGGGGCCGATCTACGACCTGCCCATCGCCGTGGCGCTGCTGCGGGCGACGGGGGTGGTCCGCGGGTCCCGTCCCGACGAGGGCCCGCCGCGGTTGCATCGCTGCATGATCGCGGGGGAGTTGGCCCTGGACGGCAGGGTGCGGCCCATCCGCGGGGTCATCGCGATGGCGGACCTCGCAAGGCGTGAAGGGCTCGACGCCGCCATCGTGCCGGCCGAGAACGCGGCCGAGGCCGCCGTCGCGGGGCCCTGTGCCTACGGGGTGCGGACGCTGGCGGAGGTCGTCGGGCTGCTCAACGGCGTGCTCGATCTCGAACCGCTGCCGGCACCCGACCTCGACGCCCTGCTCGGTGGGGCGGCCGCCCCGATCGACTTCGCCGAGGTACGGGGGCAAGAGGCCGTCAAGCGGGCGATCGTCGTCGCCGCCGGCGGGGGGCACAACCTGCTGATGCTCGGTCCCGCCGGCACGGGCAAGACGATGATGGCTCGGGCCCTGCCGGGCGTGCTGCCGCGGATGTCGCCGGCCGAAGCCATCGAGGCCACCCGCGTGCATTCGGCCGCCGGCGAGTTGCCCGCGGGGCGGGGGTTGGTCACCAGCCGGCCGGTCCGCACGCCGCACCACACCGCGTCGGCGGCGTCGATCGTGGGCGGCGGGGTCGTGCCCCGGCCCGGCGAGGTCTCGCTGGCGAGCCACGGCGTGCTGTTCATGGATGAGCTGCCCGAGTTTCCGAGGGCCGTCCTCGAGACGCTCCGCCAGCCGCTCGAGGACCAGGTCGTGACGATCTCGCGGTCGCGGGGCACCGTCCGCTTCCCGGCGGATTTCCTCTTCGTGGCGGCCATGAACCCCGCGCCGGGCGGCGCTGCCAAGGCCGGCGGGGCCCGGGCGGCGGAGCGATACCGGGCGCGGATCTCGGGCCCCTTGCTGGACCGCATCGACATCCACGTCGAGGCGCCGGCGGTGCCGTGGAAGGAGCTGTCGGCCACGGGCGTCGCGTCCACCGGATCTGCCGAGATGCGCGAGAGGGTGCTCGCGGCTCGGTCCGCCCAGCGGGCCCGGCAGGGCGATCGCCCCAACGCGCGGCTGAGGGGCAGGGAGCTCGACGAGCTTGCCCCCATGAGCGAAGCGGCTCGGGCGCTGCTGGGGCAGGCCATCGCCGAGCTGGGCCTGTCGGCACGCGCGTACGACAAGGTGCGCCGGGTCGCCCGCACCGTGGCCGACCTGGAGGCCGCCGACGGGCTCGATGTCCAGCACGTGGCCGAGGCGGTGCAGTACCGGCTGCTGGACCGCGAAACCTGAGGCGTCGCCCGTGCGGGGGACGATCGGTATCATCCGGGCACGCGCGAGCCGGGCCGCAACGCGGGGCCGGGTGCGTCGCGTGCGTGCCAGCCGTGGAGTAGCCCGCCCATGATCGATATCGAGAAGCTCCGCCAGCTCGTGGACCTGATGGTCGAGCACGAGCTCACCGAGATCGATCTGAGTGACGAGGACGAGTCCATCACGCTGAAACGCGGCCCCGGGGGTGCGATCGTCTATCCGGCGGCCCAGCCGGCGCCCGGGGCTATGCCCGCGACGGCCGCACCCGCAGGATCGGCGAGCGAGGCTCCCCCGGCCGCCCCATCCGACGACGGCCTCAAGGCCATCGAGTCGCCCATGGTGGGCACCTTCTATTCCGCGCCCGATCCCGATTCGCCGACGTTCACGTCGGTGGGGGCTGCGGTCTCGCCCGATTCGGTGGTCTGCCTGGTCGAGGCCATGAAGGTCTTCAACGAGATCAAGGCCGAGATCTCGGGCACCGTCGAGCGGGTATGCGTGAAGAGCGGCGACGCGGTGGAGTTCGGCCAGCCGCTGTTCATGGTGCGTCCGGCCTGATGTTCCGACGCATCCTGATCGCCAACCGGGGCGAGATCGCCCTCCGCATCCTCCGGGCCTGCCGAGAGCTGGGCGTCGAGGCCGTCTGCGTCTACTCCGAGGCCGACAAGGACGCGCCCTACCTGCGGCTGGCCGACCGGGCGATCTGCATCGGTAAGGGGCCGGCCAAGGACAGCTACCTCAACATCCCGCGGATCATCGCCGCGGCCGAGGTCAGCGACGCCGACGCGATCCACCCGGGCTACGGCTTCCTGGCCGAGCGGGCCGACTTCGCGGCCATCTGCCGCGAGTGCAAGATCGAGTTCATCGGGCCCAGTCCCGAGGCGATGGCGCAGCTGGGCGACAAGGTCGAGGCCAAGAAGGCCGCCCGGGCCGCCAAGGTGCCCGTGTTCCCGGGCTCCGAGGGCGCCATCGAGGAAGAGGACGAGGCGGTCGAGGTCGCGGCCGACATCGGCTACCCGGTCATCATCAAGGCGGCCGCGGGCGGCGGCGGCCGCGGCATGCGGGTCTGCCACAACGAATCGGCGCTGCGGGCCAACATCAAGAAGGCCCAGCAGGAGGCCCAGGCCGCCTTCGGCAACGGCGCGGTCTTCATCGAGAAGTTCCTCGAGAGCGCCCGCCACGTCGAGGTCCAGGTGCTGGGCGACAAGCACGGCCACTCGGTGCACCTCTTCGAGCGGGATTGCTCGATGCAGCGCCGCCACCAGAAGATCATCGAGGAAGCCCCCGCGCCGGGCGTCGATCGCAAGAAGGTCGCCGGCGTGTGCGATTCGGCCGCGAGGCTCATCCGCAACGCCGAGTACGCCGGCGCGGCCACGGTCGAGTTCCTTATGGACGCCGACCAGAGTTTCTACATGCTCGAGGTGAACACCCGGGTGCAGGTCGAGCATCCGGTCACCGAGCTGATTACGGGCGTGGACATCGTCCGGACGTCCATCCTGGTGGCGGCGGGCGAGAAGCTGGGCATGAAGCAGAAGGACGTCTCGGTGCAGGGCCACGCCATGGAGTGCCGCCTGAACGCCGAGGACCCCGCCCGCAACTTCATGCCCAGCCCGGGCCGGATCGAGACCTGGGAGCTGCCCGGCGGCCCGGGCGTCCGCGTCGACAGCCACGTCGTGCCGGGGTACACCGTGCCGCCGACGTACGACTCGATGGTCGGCAAGCTGCTGGCCCACGGCGAGGACCGAGAAGCCTGCATCGTCCGCATGGTGCGGGCCCTCCGCGAGCTGCAGGTGGGGCCCATCAAGACGGTGGTGCCGCTGCACCTGCAGCTGCTGGAGCACTCGGCCTTCCGCGAGAACGCGGTCGACATCCACTTCCTGGAGCGGTCCCTGAAGCAGGGCCTGCTGGGTCCCTCGGCGGGCTGACCCGGCGCTCCCGTTTCCTTGCTTGCCCTGCCCAGGTATCGGTTCTTGGCCGGTGGCGGCGCCGCGGCGATTAGGCGGACCGAGTTACCGTGACCCTAAAATAATACAAATACGGGCGTCGTCGACGGATTCCGCCCTTTTTTGTGGAATTTCGCGAACAATCGGCTTCCGAACCCAGGGAGTTCGGGTATGCTCTCGCCAATCGACCGGCATAGCCGGTGGAGAGACTTGACACCGCCGGAACGCGTCCGGCGTCCATTCGTATGAGGAGTGAGACGATGCGCATTGCTCTGAGTGTTGTTGCCGTCGCTGGCGTGGCTTCGGCCGCCGCCGCCCAGTCGACGATCTTCTTTTCCGACTTTGAGGCCGATGGTGGCGGCTTCGTGGCCAGTGGCGTGAACGGCGACTGGGAGCGTGGCATCCCCGTCGGAGCGGACGGCACGGCTCTCGGCGGCTTCGGCGGCCCCGAGCCCGTCGGCGGCTTCAGCGGCGATTTCGTGTGGGGCACCGTCATCGGCGGCCTGCACGGCGTCGGCAGCGATGAGCAGCTCAGCCAGACCTTCGACTTCACCGGCCTGACCGACATCAACCTCTCCTACCAGGAGTGGCTGGACAGTGGTTCGTCGACCTTCGACATGGCCAGCGTCATCGTCAACGGCGACGAGGTCCTGCTAGCCGACGGCGGCCCGACGGGCGACTGGCGCGAGGTGAACATCAACCTCGATGCCTACGCCGGCCTGAGCGACGTCGAGATCACCTTCAACTTCGTCTCGACCACCGTCGTCGAGCGCGTTGGCTGGTACATCGACGACGTCCAGATCACCGCCGTCCCGGCGCCGGCGTCGCTGGCCCTGCTCGGCATGGGCGGCCTGGCCGCCATCCGTCGTCGCCGCTAATCCCGGTCGCGACAGACAACCCTGTCAACCCCGCAGCGCCCGGCTCATCGCCGGGCGTTGTTGTTGCCACTCTGCTTCTCGTCGAACCCATTCTGCTTCTCGTCGAATGATGGGTGCCGCAAGATCGCCCGATCACGCGGGCGTTCGTAGTTCCTCGGGAACGCCGGTGAGCAGCGACATCGATCGCTCGCCGATGATCGAACCCGAGTCGTCCGTCGGCCACGCGAGCTTCAGCGTCAGAAGCTGCTCGTTGAGGCACCAGCCGTCGGTGGCGCGATACACGATGGCGACCGTGCGGCCGAACTTGCCCCGGACCCGACCCGTGCGGTCGTAGACCGTCGAGGCGATGACCAGCGGCGTCTCGGTGGGCAGTTCGGCCTCGAGCCAAGCCTTGACGAAGAGCCCCGCCTCGCGTTCGTCGCCCCTGGTCTCGGGGGTGTTGACCGATTCGAGGCGCAGGCGCTCGTTCATGTGCAGCGACCAGCCGACGTCGATCTGCACGTCGATGGTGTCGCCGTCGACGACGCCGTTCATGACCGCCTTGCGGACGAAGGCGTCGCTGGGCAGCGGCGGGAAGATGGGCGTGTCCATGGGCGGCCTCCGATCCGCAGGAGCGATGGTTGCGCCCGCGGCTCACGGCGGAACTCGAAACGGTATGGATGGATGCCGCTACGCGCCGGGCAGGTGCTTGTCGATCCAGTCGTCCTGCCGCATCACCTGGCCGCGGTTGATGCGGGCTCGGCGCTCGGCCCTTCGCTGGGCGAGGCCCAGGACGAAGCGGGCGAGCCGCGAGTGGGAGATCTCCTCCCGGGTCGTGCGGCGGCGGATGGATGCGACCCAGCCCGGGCACTCGTGGATGAGCACCTCGTCCTCGAGGCTCGCGAAGACCTGGGCCGACCCCGGGTCGCCCTGCCGGCCGCTGCGTCCGATGAACTGGCGGTCGATCCGGGTGGCGGCGTGGACCTCGGACAGCAGCACGTGCAGCCCGCCGGCGTCGCGGGCCTGCCGGTCGAGCACGATGTCGGTGCCGCGGCCGGCCATGTTGGTGGCGACGGTGATGGCGCCGCTGCGGCCGGCGTCGGCGATCATGTCGGCCTCGGTCTCGTCGAAGTTGGCGTTGAGCACGCGGTGGGGCAGCCCGCGGGCCTCGAGCCGCTCGGCCAGCCGCTCGGAGGCCTCGATGGACCGCGTGCCCACGAGCACCGGTCGGCCCTGGGCGTGCTGGGCGACGATCGAGTCGACGATGGCGGCGGTCTTGGCGGCGTTGGAGCGGAAGATGCGGCTGGGCATCCGCTCGCGGATCACCGGCTTGTTGGTCGGGATGACGACGACCGGCCGGGCGTAGACCGTCTCGATCTCGCTCCGCGCGTCGGCCGCGGTGCCCGTCATGCCCGCCAGGAAGCGGTAGCTGCGGAAGAATCGCTGGAAGCTGACGCGGGCGAGCGTCTCGCGGTCGGCGGTGACCTCGACGTCCTCCTTGGCCTCGACCGACTGGTGCAGGCCGTGCTCCCACGAGCGGTCGGCCAGGAAGCGGCCGGTGTACTCGTCGACGATGACCACGCGGCCGTCGACGATCTGGTAGTGGTGCCCGCGCAGGTAGCAATGCCGGGCGACGAGTGCCTGGCGGATGAGCTCCTCGGCCCGCCGCTGCGCCCGCCAGATGGCCTCGTCCTGCTCGGCGAAGAGGTCCTTGAGCCGCTCGCGGCCCCGGCGTTTGAGCTCGGCCTTGCGGCGGACGTGGTCGATCGAGTAGTCGGGTCCCTCGTCGAGCTGGGCGGCCAGCTGCGAGGCGGTGCGGTAGACGGGGCCCATGTCGTCCTGCGTGCGGGGCTGGGCGATGATCAGGGGGACGACTCCCTCGTCGATGAGCACGGCGTCGGCCTCGTCGACGAGGGCGGCGTGCAGCCCGGGGACGAGCGGCGCCAGGCCGCCGGCTTCGGCGCGGTCACCCAGCCGCGCGAGCGCCTGGCGGCCGACCCACGGCGTCTTGAGCCGGCCGAGCCGCAGCTGGTCGCGGAGCCAGTCGGCGGTGATCTGCTTGGGCGTGCCGTAGACGATGTGCCGGGCGTACATGCCCGCGCGCTCGGCGGGGGTCATCTCCTGGGTGATGGCGCCGACCCGCAAGCCGCACCGCTCGTAGATCGGCCGGCGGGACTCGGCGTCCCGAGCGGCGAGGTAGTCGTTGACCGTGAGCACGTGCAGCCGCTTGCGGGACCAGGCAATGAGCGGGGCGGCGATCGAGCCGGTGAGCGTCTTGCCCTCGCCGGTCGCCATCTCGACGACGCGGCCATGGTACATGCCCAGCGCGCCGGCGAGCTGTACGACGAAGGGCTCCTCGCCGGTCTGGCGGCGGGCGACCTCGCGGAGCAGCGCGAAGGCGTGGCGGACCTGTTCGCGGTCCGCCCTGCCCCGCACGAAGGCCTCCCGCGCCGTGCGGATGGCGTCGTCGAGCGGGCCTTCGCCCAGGTCGGCGATGGTGGGCCGCAGCGCGTCGATCTGCTCGGCCTCGGCCAGCAGGTAGCGGCGGGAGACGCGGAGCAGTTCGGCCTTGGCGCCCGCCGCGACGGCGATCTTGTCCAGGGCCGAGTAGCTCGGCGGCCGCCGGCGTCGTGCGCGGAGCGCCTGGTAGAGCACCTCGTACCGCGTGAGCGGCGAGACGCCGGCGGGCGATGGAGCGGCGGCGCTCACAGGTCGATGCGCCCCTGGACCAGCCGGCGGAGGCGATCAATCCACTGGCTCGCCAGCGGTCGCGACGGCAGCGTGAAGAGCACGACCACCCGCTCGCCGGGCATCGGGGCCGACCTCGACTGGCCCGGCTCGAAGGTCGCGTCCATCTCGACGACGAAGCGGGCGCGCTTGGCCGTGGGGGCGCCCTGCTGCTGGCGATCGGTGAGCACCTGGCCGCCGCCGACGTCGGCCAGCGCCGGGTGGGGGAGCGTGCGGTCGCCGGCGGCGCGGCGGCGGACGGCGACCACCGGATGGCTCTGGCCTGGCTCGGTCCGCCGGCGGATCTTGGCGGTGAAGTCCTCCTCGAAGGCCAGGAGCTGCAGCCAGTCGGCCTCGCCCTGGTCCAGCGAGGCCACCACCTGGATGTCCTCGCTCTCGACGACGGTGCAGATCGGCTCGCCGATGCGGACGAAGGCCCCGGCGTGGCGGCCCGGATCGTCGGCGACGTAGCCCGCGTGCGGTGCGCGGATGGTCAGTGCATCGACGCGATCCTGCAGGAAGGCGAGCCGCTCGGCCAGCGCCCGGCGGCGCTGGGTCATCAGGTCGTTGATGGGCATCTGCTCGGACATCGCCAGGCGGAAGCGGGCCTCCAGCTCGGCGGCCCGGCTCCGGGCCTGCGCGAGCTGCGCGACCAGCTCGGGGTTCTCGCAGACAACCAGGACGTCGCCCTCCGCCACGCGGGTGCCCGGCTCGGCCGGCACGTCGACGACGAAGCCGTCGGCGCCCGCGAAGACGCCGGTCTGCTGCATGCTCTCGACGACCGCGTCGGTGCGGCGGTGGTCGGGCACGGGGATCGCCCCGAGCACGATGGCCCCGAAGGCCACCGCCAGGATGCTCGTGAGCACCGCCCGCGTGCGGTGCTCGGCCAGGTGCGGGTGCGTCGCCAGCCAGTGGACCCACTTGCCCGTGGGGATCAGGAACCACGCGGCGGCGGTCCAGATGGCGAGCACCAGCCCGATGCCGAAGAGCTGGCCCATGACGAAGAGCGTGATCGAGAAGAACAGGAAGACGCGATAGGCCAGCGCCGCCCAGCCGTAGACGAACAGCAGCGGTCCCTCGCCGGGCTGGATGGTGGGGGGCTTGGCCCGCTTGTTGAAGTACAGCAGCTTCTGGAAGTGGTACTTGATGAGGCCCTGGGCCCGCTGCATCAGGTTGGGCGCCTCCATCAAGTCGCTGAGGATGTAGTAGCCGTCGAAGCGCATCAGCGGGTTGGCGTTGAACAGCAGCGTTGTGATGCTCGCCGTGAGCATGGTGCTGTAGGCCAGCTGGTTGAACAGGCCGCCGCTATCGAGCGTCGCGAGCCAGACGAAGGCGGCGAGGGCCGCGGTGGCCAGCTCGAAGAGCATGCCGGCGGCGGCGACGGCGACCCGCTGCCACTTGCTGGGGAAGGCCCAGCAGCTCGACGCATCGACGTAGGGCGCGGGGAACAGCACCAGCATCATGATGCCGATCTCGGGGACCTGGCCGCCGAAGCGCTTGCAGACCAGCCCGTGGCCGCTCTCGTGGATGATCTTGCTGATGACGAAGATGACGATCAGCCAGGGCCAATTGGCCGGGGCGATGGCGCCCTGGAAGCGCTCCGAGGCGAAGAGCGCATCGAACTCGCTGGCGAGCGCGATCAGGGCCGAGCCGAGCAGCACGATCCAGGCGATCAGGCCCCAGCGGGTGATCAGCGGGCGGACGATGGGCTCGAGGGCCTCGAAGATGCCGTCCGGATTGAACAGCCGGACGCGGAAGTACATGATGCCCATGGCCTGCTGGATGGCCTTGCGCTCCTTGCGCTTCCGCGAGCGGCTGAGCAGCTGCTCGGTCTCGGGCGTGTCGTCGACGGCCAGCAGGTTGGCGTTGTAGAGCTGGCCGATGAGCTCGACGGCCTCGACCTGGGTGGGCGCCTCGTCGCCGTGGGTCTCGAGGCACAGCTTCCAGGCGTCCTCGACGGTGCGGCGGCCGTCGAGCAGGCACACCAGCTCGTAGGCCATGGGCGTGAGGCGGTAGAACTGGTTGCTGGCGGGATCGTGCACCACATGCCACCGGCGGCCGCGGTAGTGCTGCCGGGTGATCTGGGTGTGCGAACGCAGGTGGGGCTTGAGCGCCCGCACGCGGCTCCACACCGGGCTGAAGGTTGGTCGTTCGCTCATGGTGCGGTCCGGGCGGCTAGTACCAGAGCCAGAGGCGGACGGTGTCGATCAGCCGGCGGCTGAGCACCCACACGATCCGCTTGTTCTCGGTATCGAAGTAGGCAATGCCCTCCATGCCCGGCCGCAGCCAGCCGGGCGGATCGACGAGCACGCCGCGCAGCTCGAAGACGTTGGCGCCCTCGTCGGGGCGGCCCAGGGGCACGAGGGTCTGGCCCTGCAGCTCGAATCGCTCACCCGGGCGCGCCCGGGTGGCGAAGCCGCCGACGCTCTCGGCGGTGACGTAGCCGATGTCGCGGTCCTCGACGCGGGCGACGACCTCGAGCTGGTCGAGGCTGGCGATGCGGTAGATCGGTTCGCCGAGCTCGGCGGCCGATCCGACGCGGCGTCGCGCATCGCCGGAGATGATCGTGCCGTCGATGGGGGCGCGAACGACGGCCCGCTCGATCTGCAGGTTGACGTAGCGGAGGCTTGCGGCGGCCTGCTCGGCCCGCGCCTCGGCCTGCGTCGCGGCGTTGAGGTCGTTCTCCTTGCGGGCCTCGTCGGCCTCGCGGAGGGCGGCCGACATGCGGCTCTGGGCGTCGAGCTGGCTCTCCTGGAGCTCGGTGGTATCCAGCCGCAGCAGCACGTCGCCCGCGCTCACCTGGGCGCCGGGCTTGATGCCCTCGGGCACCTCGAAGATGATGCCGGCGTAGGGCGCGGCCACCACCCGCTCGTCGACGGCGACCAGCTCGGCCTGCGCGTCGATGCGGTAGGGGATCTTGATGAAGGTGATCGCCAGCAGGATCACCAGTGCAACGACGGCCGCAAGCTTCCACGCGGTGTGCTTGGGCGTGAGCACCCAGGCGGCCGTCCGCAGCGTGCTGTGCCAGGCGCGGACCGGCAGCGGGCGGTCGTCGCTGCGGCGGAGCTCGATGACCGGGCCGACGAGGTCGAGCGTGGCCTGGAGCAATTCGAGGCGGGCGGGATTGACCTCCACGCCGTCGGTGACCTCGAGGGTGGCGACGCCGACGACGTTCTCTCCCGAGCGGATGGGCAGCGAGCCGACCCGCATGCGGGCGTCGCTGGACGACAGCTCGCGGTGGGCGTGGGTGATGGCGGCGGCGAGCACCGGGTCGGCGTCCGGCTCGCTGCCGTCGACGCTCGGTGGCGCCTTGGGCAGCGGATAGACGACGGCGTGCTCCTGGTCGAAGCACTCCTCCATCGCCGCCTCGATCATGCGGACCATCTTGAGGCGGCGGTCGACGTGCTCGGTATCGCTGAGCGCGACGACGCGGACTACGCCCGAATCACCCAACCCCTTGACCCAGCCCAGCGCGGCGCGGTCGGCGCCGGCTGCGCGGGCGAGGTCGTTGACCATCTGCAGGCACGCGCCCTTGAAGCCGTCGGCCTCGTTGATGGAGGCGATGAGGCGGCCGGCGAGATCGAGTGCTGCCGACGCCTGCCACGCGCCGCGTGCGTCCTGGCGGGCGACATGCAGCCGCGCGTAGCCGCACAGCAGCTCCATGAGCGCCATCGTGGTCTGGATGGCCTCGCGGGAGCGCTGCTCGACGGTGATGCAGATGGTCGCCCGCTTGCCATCCTCGAACTTGAGGTCCACCGGGCAGGCGAGGACCGCGGCGGCCTGGCCGCCCGCGGAGTAGATGCCGTCGTCATCCTCGGCCAGCGAGAACACCCGGGCGTCGCCGGTCTTCTGCGCTTCGGTGGCGGCGGCCCGCATCCACGAGCCGTGCTCGACGCGGGCGGGGTCGATGGGGGCTGCCTCGGGGGGGCGACCTCCGGCGGACGCGACCGCGACGGCATACGGAATGCTGGCCTCGTCGCCGCCGGTCTCGGTGTCGGGCGCGACGAGCACGATGGCGCCCTGCCGCGCGTTGGCCACGCGGGCCAGCACGCCGCACAGCCGGGTCAGGAAGGCCGTCGCGTTGGCGGCGTCGCTCGACAGCTCCTCGACGACGCGTCGCCAGGCGGGCGTGCGGAGTTTGGACAGGTCGGTCACGGGTGGTGCGTCTCGGTGGGGTCGGGCTCGTTCGGCCGGCGGGGCCGCGGGCTAGGGCGCATCGGCGACGGCGGTCGGGTTCGCGTCAATGTCGGGGGCCGGCATGATCGATCCGGGATAGCGGGCCAGCGTCTGCATGAACTCGGCCGACGGCTCCTCGAAGCGGACCCAGGCCTGCAGGCCCGCCAGCAGGCGTTCGGCGTTGGGGATCTCGATCTTCACGGTCACGCGGTCGGCCGCAAAGTTGGCGACCGGGCTGACCTCCAGGACGCGGCCCCGGACCATCTTGGGATCGCCCGCGACGTTCATCACGACCCAGGCGTCGTTGCCGGGCTTGATCTCGTCGTCCTGGCCGACGCGGATCATCGAGGTGGGGGTGGGCAGGCGGATGTGCAGCGGATCAATGGCGACCAGCCGCAGGACGGGGGCGGAGTCCTGCATGACCTGGCCCGGCGAGACCTCGACGGACTCGACGACGCCGTCGAACTGCGCGATCAGGCTGAAGCGTTCGAGCTCGGACTCGAGCCGCTTGAGGGTGATGCCCTGCTCGGTGAAGCGCTCGTGGGCGGCGTCGAGTTGCAGCTTGGCGGCCTCGAGGCGGGTCTTGGATCGGTCGTACTCGAGGTTGTTGCTGGCGCCATCCTCCCGCGCGCGTTCCTGGTTGTCGAACTCGATCTGGGCGAGCGCGAGGTCGTTCTCGGCGCTCAGGATCTCCAGGCGGTTCTCGGCGCGGCGGCGCTGGAGGTTGACGGCCTCCCGCGCGCCGCCGTCGCGGGCTCGGACGAGCACGTCGCCCTTGGCCACGCGGTCGCCGGTGCGGACCAGGATGTCGCGGATCTCCGAGGGCTGGGCGAAGCCCATGCGGGCGTCCTTGCTGGGCTCGGCGAAGTGGTAGATGCCGTCGAAGACCGCCACCCAGGCGGGGTCTCGGGACAGCGGGTCGGCGGCCTGGGCGCTTCCCCGACGGGCGTCCTGGCTCGCCCCATGGGCGGCGACGGTGGGGGCGAGCGCGAGGCACATCGAGGCGGCGGCGAGGGCGGCCGTCGCGGTGCGCGAGCGTGGGAGCCGGAGGGGGATGCTGCGGACGGGAGCGTTGTGTGCCATGGTCGGGCCAGTATACGGGATGCGGGTGGGTCCCAGTTCCTAGGGGATGGGGCTTTCGTGCGGGGCGCGGCGCTCCGTACGACTACGATGCGTCAGCGGGCGTGGCCAGTCGCCGGCGGCGTCGGATGCCGCCCTCGCGGGCCGCCCAGGAGGACTGCATGACCCAGGCCAGCACGGCGGCCACGCTCGCCGCGGAGGGTGGAAACCCCGTCAGCCCCGATCCCATTCCCTTCATGTCCCCGGGGCTCAAGCCGCAGGACGTGGCGGCGGCCCACGCCGTGCTCGAGAGCGGCATGCTGCGGGCGGCCTCGAAGTGCGCCGAGCTGGAGGAACGCTTCGCTGACGCCAGTGGCGCCACGCACGCGCTGGCCTGCGCCAACGGCACCTGCGCACTCCAGCTTGCTTATGGGGCCTTGCTCGAGCCGGGCGACGAGGTGATCGTGCCGGCCTGGACCTACATCGCGACGGCGTCGATGCTCGTCGCCGCCGGCTGCCGGCCCGTGTGGTGCGATTCCCGCGAGGACACGATGCAGGTCGACGTCGAGGACGTCGCCCGACGCATCACGCCGAAGACCAGGGCCATCGCCTGCACCCACATGTATGGCATGCCCGTGGACGTCCACGGCGTGCAGCGGCTGGCCGAGGCGCATGGCCTGAAGGTCATCTACGACTGCGCCCAGGCGCACCTCGCGACGATCGACGGCGCGGGCATCGGGGGCTTCGGCGATGCCTGCACCTATTCCTTCTATGCCACCAAGAACCTCGGCACGGGCGAGGGGGGCATCGTCACGACCAACGACGAGCAGGTCGCCCGCCGCATCGGCTTGCTCCGCAGCCACGGCGAGACCGACAAGTACCTGCACGAGAGCATCGGCTTCAACTACCGCATGAACGACATCACGGGCGCGATCGGCTGCTCGCGGCTCGATCGCCTGCTCGACGAGACCAACGCCCGCCGCCGCGTGGCCGAGCGATACGACGCGCTGCTGGCGCCCATCGACGCGGTCGAGCCGCCGACGCGGACGCCCGGGGCCGACTCGGCCTGGCACCTGTACACCGTGAAGCTCGATCTCGGCGCCGTGTCGGCGGAGCGGGACGAGTTCGCCGCGGCGCTGCGTGCCGAGGGCGTGCCGACAGCGGTGCACTATCCGCGTTCGCTGACGCGGCAGCCCGCGTTCGCCGGCCACGTGTCGGAGCATCCGCCGGTGGCCGATAGGCTCGCGTCCCGCGTGTTCTCGCTGCCGATGCACCACGACCTGGGCGAGGAGCAGATCGATCGCGTGGGCGAGGCGGTGGCGAAGGTGGCGGCGGCGTACCGGCGGTAGGCGATCGAGAGCTGTCGGCTGTCTTCACCGCGGCCTACCAGATGTTCCGCGTGCACCACGGCAGCGCGAGCCGGCCGATGAGCACGGCGATCGCGCACTTCACGACCATGCCGGGGAGAAAGGGCAGCATGCCTCCCTTGGCGGCGGTCCACAGGTCGATGCCGCGGACGATCGCCAGCCACGGCACGCCGATGAGGAAGATCACGGCGTGGGCGGCCACGACGGCGAGGGCGAACTCGCCCCAGCCGCGGGGCAGGCCGCCCGGCCCGCGCATCAGCCACGCGACCACGGGCTGGCAGGCGACAAAGCCGACGAGATACCCGCCGGTTTGCCCAAGGATCACGCCGAGGCCCGCGTTGCCGTCGGCGTAGAGCGGCACACCCACCATGCCGGCGACGAGGTAGAGCGCCATGCTCGCGGTGCCGACCTTCGGCCCCAGGCACACAGCCGCCAGCACGACGGCCAGCGTCTGGAGCGTCATCGGCACGCCGAAGGGCGGGATGGGGATGGCGACGTACGCGCCGACGGTCGTGTAGAGCATGAACGACAACGCCCCCACGACGCGGAGGGTGGCCCTCTGCGCGGCGTCGTTGGAGCGTGCTGCCAGATCGGGATGGCCGGCCATGCCGCCATCGTTGGCGGTGCGGCGGCCGGAGTCCTGGATTGGTCAGGGCCGGATGCCGAGGCGGGCTACAGGTGCTCGCGGATGTCGGCCGTCACGGAGCTGCCGGCGGTGCGGCCGTTGAAGGCCTTGAGCACCTTGCCCGACTCGGTATCGACGAGCACCATGGTGCCGGTCTTGTTGCCGTACTCGGTCCAGATGCTCTCGAGGTCCAGGGCCGCTAGGTGGAACGCCGACTGGCGGGAGGTGGCCTTGTCGGTGCGATCCAGGCGGACGAAGAGGATGTCCTCGCCGACGAGGTCCCGCTGGGCGGCCTCCCAGGGCCCCTCGAGGGCGCGGCAGAAGGGGCACCAGTCGGCATGCATCTTGATCAGCGTGACCTTGGGCTTGCGCAGCTCGACCTTGACCTCCTGGGCCTGGTCCTGCGTGGACATCTGGGCGAGGGCAGCGGGGGTGAGGACGGCGGCGAGGGCGGCGAGGCCGGCGGCAGCGGCGATCGTGCGGACCTTGGGCATTCCTGGGGCTCCTTCGCGGCGGACCGCGATCGATCGCGGACCGGGTGTCTTGCCGCGGCCCACGAGGGCGGCGGCATGCCGCAAACCACGGCGGGCGGCCCGGCATTCCCCGCGATCGGCGAGAAGATGTGGCGTTCCTGACTGGTTCGGAGGCCGGTGGGCGACTGCGGCCGCGTAGCCCCTGGCGGTCGGCGGGCCTACAGATAGCCGCGGCGAAGCCGCACGGAGAGGTGGCAGAGCGGTTGAATGCGCCGGATTCGAAATCCGGTATGGCCTTCGGGTCATCGGGGGTTCGAATCCCCCCCTCTCCGCTTGGTCGAGAAATGCCCGTCTGAGAGCCCGTGAGGGCGGTTCTGCGGCGACTTGGCACCCCTGAGTTCCAGATGAGTTCCCAGATCGGGCGATTTCGAGCCTCGGACTGAGTTCCGCTGCGTTCTCCGCGGCGCACGCCTCGGCCACGCACTCAGGCCAACGCTGCAAGCACACGCTCCGCGAAGCCGGCCACGTCACCGGAGTCTGCGAGGCTCGTGGCGGTGGCCGGCCGCACCACCGACTCGACCCACGCCCAGTCGCGGCGGTCGAGCAGGCCGGGGTCGATGCCGTTCAGGGTGGCGATGAGCTTCGAGTGGGCCAGGCATTCGGCGGCCAGCCGATGTTCGCTTCGATGAGCGTGATCTGGGTTGGCCTCGAGCCGTGATGCCGGGATCGGGACTCCATCGCGTGCCAAGGCGGCGCAGGCCAGCATCGTGCAGTACGCGATGGAGCACATGGGATTGGCGAGCGATGCCTCGCCACGAACGGCCCGTGGAGCCCGCTGGTCTACCTCGATCCGTGGGGGCTGGATCCGGACGATGAGGATGGAGGCAGCAAGTCGTCTGGCTTTAGTGTGTTTGGCTTCTTGTTTGGCGGCACAGAAGCAGCCGAAACACGAGCGGCAAGTACCCAGCCACACCCGGCCATCCAGGCGCAAAAAGACCGGCAAGCACGGGAACAGCATCGTGCGATGATGGGCGGTGATGCCGGCCCCCAGGGCGGGCCGGATGCCGTGACCGCCATGCAGGATCGGCACCGGGAGCACATGCGTGGCATGGAGGGGGTTCGGCAGGGGCTCGAAACGACGGGAGAGGTTGCGCAGGCTGGGCTGGCTCTCGGTGCAAGTCTCGTGACGCCGCTACCCGACGAAATCGGAGTCGCTGTCGCGGGCGGTGCGTATCTGGTTCGACACCTGCCAAGTGCGGCAAGAGCTGGAAGGACAGCGCGAAACTGCTGGGACAACATCTTTGCTGAGATGGTGGCTTCGGGTGGATCATACGGTCGAATTGCTCGTGATAACCACAAGCGTGCCGAGGAGTACTATGATACAATTCGACGAGAGGGTTCTGACATCACTGCAATCGCAAAGAGCAGTGGCATGTCAGAAGAACGTGTGCGTCGCATCGAGCATCGCTTATTCCATGCTGATCACGTGATTCGATATCAGAACGGAGAACAAGTGATCAAGCGATTCGATGCACATCCTAAGATTGCTAATGCATGGCAGCGTCTGCAGGAAGGAGCGTCTGGGCCTCGGGATATCGACCTATTAAAGCACGAAATATTTGAATCTAGATTTGAAGCTATTCACCGAACGGATTACTTGGATGCCCATAGAGCACCGGAACGATCCGGCCGAGTGTGGGATCCCGAGGATGGTGGCGGAGGCTGATGTGGCTCTCGTAGTATTTGCTCAGCAAGAGAACGTCACCGAACATGCGATTGTGTATCGGTATAATCGTGATGGTCAGGAGCCGGGGCTACTCAGCATCGATGTTCGGTCACATGAAGCAGAAGTAATCAAGCCTGCACCTGGAGAAGGCAAATCGACACCCTACGCATCCTGCGTAGCTCACAAGGCGATCTCGGGGTATGAGGCGTCCGGCGAGTGGCCGATCAAGATTGTCTGGGCCAGCTGACTCGGATCGGAGAATGTCAGGTCTGGAGCTGAGATCCGGCCCGAGTCTTCCATGCGTTTGTCCCCGTTCCTGTACCAGCTGCAGGGTGAGGGATTCTGCTTCATCCGGCCAGGCATGCCTGGCCGGATGAAGCAGCGAACTCCTCAGGGGCCAGGCTTCTCAAGGCGCTGTGTGGTCGCTCCGCATTGTAATGCCAACGCCAGGACTCGACCTCCGCCTGCCGAAGCTTGTTCACGATCTCCTCAGCCGAATGACGCTTCCTGGCCATGTCCGATCCTCTTGATTGCCGGCCGATCCGAAGATACGAGCCGGGATGGGTCCAGGGGGAAAGGCCATTAGATGCACTGGCGGAACTCGAACTTGGTTCATTCCGTACGCCGGATCGCGCACGCGTGTTGATCGAACGCAGGCGTCGCTGCGCAACACGGGATGGCCTCATCCGGCGCCGGGCCTCAACTCCAGCTTCTGTGCTGGCCGCACGCCTTCTTGCGCGAAGGGCAACGGGGGGGTGATCTGGGGGGCGCTCGTCCACTATGCTTCGTTCGCTGCTCTTGCTGTGCGTACGAAGCAGAAACAACGCGGTGCGATCCACCAATCTTGTACGGCGAAAGGAAGGAATGAACGTGGCGCTAGTCTTGCAAAGGGCGTCCGAGCGAATGGCCTATGCGGACGGCCCGTTCCGGATATGGCGTTCCTATCCCGGGCGCGGTGTCGCCGCGGATTCGGGTCTAGGCCCAATTGGAGCCGTAGACCACGGCGATCTCCTCGTGGGCCTCCGCGTCCCGATGCACGAGCACAAGGACGACGAGATCATCTCGTATCTCCGGTCGGGCGTGATGATGCACACGGATAGCTCAGGCCGGAACGTCGAGCTCTCGCCGGGGCGTCTCATGGTCATGAACGCGGGGTCGGGCTTGTCCCACGAAGAATCCGTGCCTGCCGAGGCCGCCAGAGTTCGGATGCTCCAGATCTTCGTGCGCCCCCGTGCGCTTGGTCTCGAGCCAGGAGTCCAGTTCGGCGACGTCGACCCGGTGGTGCCGGACGCCGAGTGGCGGCTTCTCGTCGGAGCCGAGGGAACCGGAGCTGCGATCTACGTGCGCAGCGCCGTGGATCTGTACGACACGCGTCTCGGCACGGGCGATCGCCGGCACGTGCCGGCGAGGACGGGTTGTGGCTGGTGGATCTACGTGTTTTCCGGCGAGGTTGAGATCGACGGGATGCGAATCGGCGAGGGCGACTCGCTCGCGAGCCCGGGGGAATCCGAGGGCGAGATCTTGGCACACTCGGACGCCGAGATCGTGTGCTTCGTCTACGACCTCGCTGCGCCCTACACGGATCGAGGAACGCTGAGCGGGCGTCGACGTCTCAGGGGCACGAGTCGGTAGGTCGTGCTGCTTGGACAGAAGTGCCGGTGGCGTTTCACCGAACTTCGCGGTGCCGTGTGGACAACTCCACTCGGAGGGTCAGCGCGCCGTCATTGAGCATCCAGGGCGTGATCGAATACGCTCGTGCGCCGCGATCGTGCATGGGATCCTCTTCGGCGATCCTGGCCGCATGGGCGGGCGAGTTCGCCCGCAGCACGATGATCCCGTCGCCATGGAAGGTATCGCCATCCGCCGACCACGTTGGGCCGGCCGCGAAGAGCACGTCGGTCCTCTCGAGCTCACGCAGGTAGGCCCTGTGGTCGGCAAGGACCCGCTTGACGTGTTCGAGATCGACGGCACGCGACTCCACGACGTAGAGCTGGAGTCCCAGCGATTCCCCGACGTCCCGCTTGATGAGACCCGAGGGGATGCCGGGACGCTCCATGCTCGTGGTTGTGCGCAGAACCTCGTCCGCCGGCGGGGCCTCGTAGTGGCGACCAGCGGCGCAGCCTCCCAGGAGCAGCGATGAGGCCGCCCAGCATGCGGCGGCCGTGAGGGCGACAAGGACGCGGGGCATGGGCGAAGCGATCATGCCGACGGTGCTCCCTGGGCGCTCGCCAGGTTGTTGGCAAGCATGCCGTAGAAGGGGAGATGGTCGCCGAAGACGCCGAGCGTTCCCTCGGCCGTGGGATTGCGCCAGTCGGATTGGAGATCGGCACATACCGCGGCCCAGTTGCACACGACGGCGCCGGCCTGGGCCATCCGCATGCACGCCATCGTCTCGCTCATCTGGTCCCAGCACCCCGATGCGTCATACACGGCGTGTACGTCGTATCCGGCATCGAGTGCCTGGAGCACCGGGAACATCAGGCAGACGTCCGTCGTGACACCCGCCATGATGAGCTTCTTGCGATTGGTCGCTTCGACGGCCGCTACGAAATTCGGATCGTCCCACGCGCTGATGGGGCCCGGGCGGTACACCGTGGGGGCGTCGGGAAACATCTCGACTAACTCAGGCATGAGCGGACCGTTTGGCCCCTCGGCGTAGCTGGCCGTGAGCACGACGGGCATCCCATGCACCTGCGCCGTCTTGGCGAGTGCGAGGACGTTGCTGCGGAACTGATCCAGGCGGATGTCCTGGACTCCGAGCATGGTGCCTGTCTGGTGGTCGATGAGGAGCATCGCCGAATTGTCGGCGGTGAGGCGTTTACGGAGCGATTCGTTCATCGTGGACTTCCTTGCGTCTGTGGTGGTTCGGAGTGCAACGCCGAACTCTCCGGCGGCGGTGCACGTGTGCTGCGGGGGCGTCAGGCGGAGGAGGCCCTGCACATCGGTTTCGGGTATGGCCTTGGCTCGCGCCCATAGATCATCCACTGGCAGGATGGGCGATGTGCTGGCAGCACCGAAGACCGGCGTCCGGACCGAGCATCCGTCAGTTGAGCTTCACGTAGACCGCCTTGGTCTCGGTGAACGCCTCGAACGCCTGCCGCCCGCGGTTGCGGCCCCACCCAGACTGCTTGTAGCCTCCGAACGGCATGGCCGCATCGAAGACGTTGTAGCAGTTCGTGAACACCGTCCCGGCGCGGATCGCACGCGCGACGCGGTGCGTCTTGGCGACATCGGTGGTCCAGACCCCGGCACCGAGCCCGTACTCCGTGTCGTTGGCACGCCGGATCACGTCGTCCACGTCGGAGAACCGCTCGATGGATGCGACGGGTCCGAATATTTCCTCGCGGACGATCGACATGCCGGGATCGACATCGGTGAACAGGGTCGGTTCTACGAAGTACCCCTGGTCGCCGACGCGGGCACCGCCGACCGCAATGGTCGCACCATCGTTCCTTCCGGCGTCGATGTAGCCCATGACCGTGTCGAGTTGCCGCTGCGACACGACCGGACCCATGTCCGTCTCCGGCTCCTGCCCCGACCCGAGACGGATCTTCCGCGCCTCTTCCACCATCCCGGCGACGACCCGGTCGTATACCTTGTCTTCCACGAAGATGCGCGTGCCGGCACAGCAGCACTCTCCCTGGTTGAAGAACACGCCCATGGACACGCCTGCAATCGCGGCGTCGATATCCGCGTCCGCGAAGATGATGTCCGGCGACTTCCCACCCAGCTCGAGCGTGACCTTCTTGAGGTTCGAGTCGGCGACAGACTTCAACAGCCCCCGGCCCGTCCTGGTAGATCCCGTGAATCCGATCTTGTCGACCTGCGGATGCTCAACCAATCGAGCCCCGGCACCGGCGCCGTAGCCCTGGACGATGTTGATCACCCCCGGCGGCACGCCCGCCTCCAGCGCAAGCTCACCGAAACGGATGATCGACAGCGGAGTCACCTCCGAGGGCTTGAGGACGATGGTGTTGCCCGCGGCTAGCGCACCGGCCATCTGCCAGCCGGCCGCGATCAGGAGTGGGTAGTTCCACGGCGTCACCAAACCGACTACGCCGACGGGCTCCTCTAATGTGTATGCGTGGAAATCGGCCCCCGGAACGGCGAAGTCCGACGTCGGCACGACGTGCCCCTCCCGCGTTCGGGCGTGCGCCGCCATGTAGTGGAACAGGTCGGCGGTGAGCGGAATGTCGGCCACCCGAGCGACGCTTACCGGCTTGCCATTGTCCAGGCTCTCGATCCAGGCAAGCTCCTCGCCGTGTTGTTCGATGAGATCGCCGAGTCGCTGCAGGATGCGCTGGCGCTCTGCGGGAGTCATGCGCGGCCAGGGGCCGTCATCGAAAGCCCTGCGAGCGGCGGCAACCGCGGCATCGATGTCGGCCGCATCCCCGAGGGCGACCGAGGCCAGGACGCCTTCGGTTGCTGGGTTGATGGTCTCGAACGTCTCGCCAGACCGTGCATCGACCCAGTTGCCGTCGATCAAGAGTCGGTGCGTCTTCCTGAGAAAGGCCCCCGCGGGCCCAACGGCGTGTTCCGGGTGCGCTACTACGGTCATCATGAGACTCCCTCAATAGATCGGCGTGGCCTGCGTGGCGAGCCTGCGCGTGCGATGCCAGGTCGCCATGCAGATCACGACGATCACCCCGAGTTGCGGACAGGGCTTCGATGCGTCTGACGCAGATTCTGGATAACGGACGATCCGCTGCTCCTGGGGCGGCGGAGGAGTCGCCCGAAAGAGCCGACGTGTCCCTTCTGGATCCGCCACATCCGGCACGAATCCTGGACGGACGCGGATTCCACGCCCGGGAGGATCCCCCTCGGGTCCGCGGCCTTCTCGTCGCGCGGGGCACTCCGCGTCCACTCCCGAGGCGTCGTGGTCCATGGCGGGCATACCCACGCGGTTGCGTCACGGCGGCTGCTCACGGCCGAGGTGGCGGACGTGTGCAGGACGTCCCTAGAACTTGAACTCCACCCAGGCGGCCGCATAGACGATGTCCTCGCCGCCGGCGTCTCGAACGGCGTTGCCGGCATCGAAGAACGTGAAGGCCGCGTTAACGCTCGTTCCCCGGGCGAGGTGGTACTCGGCAAGGAGGGAGAGGCTGTTGCCGATGAAGCGGCCATCCGAGAGCGTCGGCGCGAAGAGGGGGCGTCCCGGCGGTATGTACACCGCGTCATCCGGCGAAGCCCTCCAGAGAAAGTCCCACATGATCTCGATGGCGAGATGCTCCGTCGGGTAGACCGTGACGTTCGGATTCACGTCGATGATGTTGGCGGGGAAGATGACGGCGGCCTCGCTGAAGTAGTTGTTCTTGGGGAACAGCGGGTCGAACGTCTCGGTCGTCGAACCGGCGCCGCGAGCGCCGCTGCTGTAGTCCAGCCGGATGCCGACCCGCGGCGCCCATGGCGCCGACGCCCACGTATAGCCGAAGTCGTTCGCGATCGTGCCAGCGGCAATATCGGCGGAGCCAATGGAGCCGAACTGGTACACCAACTCCGTATTGAAATCGAAGCCATTCGTGTGCCCGAAGATCCTGGTACCAACCGAATGGCGGACCTCGTCGCCGAAGGCGTTCCCGAATCGCCGCTCATCGCGATGGATCCCGATGTAGTACAGATCAACGCTCGTGTGCTCTTGGATCTCGTGCAGCGTGCCGTACGCGCCCCACAGCAGGGTCTCGTCGTTGATCTGGTCGTCGAACACGCCCGACTGCAGGTCGACGGGCGTCGCAGCGAAGACGTCCGTTGCCCAGTTCTCTCCGGAGACCGTTGCCCGCGCAGCGTCGAAGCTCAGGCGGTTGTTCGGCCCGTCCCGGAGCGAGATCAGCCGGGCGGAGCCAAGCGGCATTTCCTGCCGACCGACCCGCAGATCGAGGCCGGGCATGCCATCGAGACCATCTACGACCGCAAGATCGATGAATCCTTGGTGGAGGAAGAGCCTGTTCTCGTCGAGCGGTGGCGGCTCCTCGCCGAGGCCGATGGCTCGCGTATTGCCGAGTTCAGCGAACACCCGCACGCCGTCATCCACGTGGAGATCGGCATGCACCATGAGCCGGTGCAGCAAGAACGCATCATCGTCTGCCTCGGCGAATCCAAAGTCTCGGTTGTTGTAGAACTCGAACTGCTCTCGGATGGATCCGCCAAGCGAGAGATGGCTGCGTCCCGCCGGATCGAGCGGTATGTACTTGAGTCGATCGATGCCTCGCAGGGGTTGATCCAGGAGCGTCGTGTAGTCCTCCGCCCAGCGAAGCATCTGCACCGGCGGAAGCCTGTAGGCAGATTGGCGGCCTTCCTGCTGCGCATGGCCACGAGCGGCGCACGCTGTGAGCACCATGAGCGCGCTGCAGGCCGCCGAACGAGGACCCGTGCGATGCGCGCCGCGTGCATCTCCGTGAGCGAGCGAGTGCCTGTGCATGGGTGCCATGTGCTGGATGGGACGAGGATCATCGGCCGTGCTGCGGCCCGGCGGCTGGCACGCGAGCGCTATCAATCGCTCGGCCCGGACGGGAACCCGTGGGGCGGCTCCACACGATGGGCAACGTTCGCGCCCGGTTCTGGCACGCCCGCGTGCTCGCCGCCCGCGCCCATCGAAAATGCCTCGGCGAGCTCGGGCGTTGGGGCCACGTTCCCCCTCTGGAACAGGCTTGGGCGGTGCGGCTTGAGGACCCGAGCGAGCCGTGCGATGTTCGATCCGTGCGTCGTCGCGCACGCCAGCATGTCGGCACTCAGCCACAGCGGCTGCATCTTCGCCCCCCCCGATCTCCCGACCGGTCCCCAGTGGTTCCCGGCGTGATCGAATCCGGGCGTGCACTTTGGAAGGGGCGCCGGGATCATCCCGTTGGCGGCCATCGCGGAGAGCATGCCGAGCAGGCACAACTCGGCTCCCGCTCCGGTGTCCCCGTGGCCCCCGCCAACGCAGAATACTCCGCCGACCATACCGACGGTCTCATCACGGAGCCAGAGGGTCTCAAGGGTGCTCTCGATGAATCGCTTCACTCGATGGTGCATCGTCCGATGTCGGACCGGAGTGCCGAGTATGAGCGCGTCGTACACGGGCACGTCCGACGCCTGGACCTCCGTGCCCCGCTCGAGGCACACGACCTCGCAGGTTGACCCTGGGACGGACCGCACACCCTCGGCAACCGCGTCCGCCATCTGACGCGTCGAATTTGTCTCGGTCGTGAAGACGAGCAGCACCTTGCAGCTCTGGCCATTGATCATCGTCGGACTCCTGCTAGCGGGGCGCTGCCACGATTCATCTGGATGCCGCACTGCCGGCACACCGTGTCGTGCGTGGCCGGGGCGTCGATCCATCGATCCTCGTCGCGTCGCGATCCCCGTACGAGTGCTGCTGGCCGATGTACTCGCGTCTATGCAATCTCCATCTGGTGCCGCTGGACGAATTCCAGCCACCTGCGGCATAGCTCGTGCGGCTTCTCTTCGGGCACAAAGTGGCCCGATCCGGGAATCACGCCCACCTCGACATCGCGGCCGATCGGACGGAGCATGTCCCCAACGCGACTGCCCAGAGAATGCTCGCCGCCGAGTGCGAGAATCGGGGTCTCCACCGGGACCCGGAGGGCGCTCTCGGTCTGGCGAATCGTCTCGAAGACGGCGCGGTACACGCCGAACCAGCCTCGTATGCCGCCTGGTTGCATGAGATCGCTGGCGTAGCACTCTCGCGCTTCATTGTCTATGCGATCCGGAGCGGCGGCGTAGGAGTCGTAGAACCAATCGACGAACGCTCGCTCGTGACCCGAAATGAGCCGCTCGGCCATGTCGCTTGCATACGCAAGCATCCACCACCACAGTCCGCCGTTGCGGGCCTCTTCGGGCGTCATCCGAATGAGCGTGCCGACCACGTCCGAGGTCAGCAAGGGTTCCTCGACATACGAGAGCGAGAGCACCTCGCCCGGGTGCGTCGCCGCCCACAGCAGCGCCGGTGCCGCCCCCATGTCATGCGCGATGATGTGCGTCTCTCGGTAGCCCAGGTGCCGGAGGAGTGCGCGACAATCGGACATCAGCGAGAGGCCGTCGTACCCAGTTGCCGGTCGTGAAGAACTGCCGTAGCCACGCATGTCGGGAACGATCACGGTGTAGCGGTCCTGGAGCATCGAGGCAACGTGTCGCCACGCCGCGCGGTTGCCCAGAAAGCCGTGCCACAGCAGCACCGGTGGCCCCGAGCCAAGAATCGAGCAGCCCAACGACACCCCGGTGGCGAGAGCGACGACGTGATGGTCACTGGCGGCGAAGACTGGCATGGCTTCGTGCTCCCGTGCCGCGTGTGGCCGCCGCCGGCATTTGGACTGTTGCAGCATCTGCGGCCGGGCGGCGGAGCTGGTCGCGAACATCGCGTTGCCTTCCGGGCTGCTAGGGCGTCTCGACCAACGGCTTGAGGTTCTCTTCGTACATGATGCCCTGGATGGTCTGGCCCACATCCGACGACCAGTCGGTCGCGAGCTCCGCCATGACCTGGTTCGTCGACGTAATCGTGACGCCCGCGTTCCGCATCCGCTCGATTGCGGCGGTGTCGGCGGCCTGCGTCGGAGAGCCGCCGGCATCGACGACGACCTGCACGTCGTAGCCCTCCTCGAAGGCGCTGATGGCGGGATATACGATGCAGACGTCATTCGTGAGTCCCGCCATGATCAATCGCTTGCGGCCCGTCGCCTCTACCGCACCCTTGAACGGCTCGTACATCCATGCATCCACCACGCCGGGGCGCTTGATCCGAGCCTCGTAAGCCTCGGGTGCAATGTGCTGGATGTCATCGAGTAGTAGTCCCTGGAAGTGGTCCTCTTGGCTCGACGTCAGAACCAGCGGCATGCCGGTCTCGGCCGCCGTTCGCGCGAGCGCGCGGGTGTTGGCGACCAGTTCGCGATGATCGATGTTCTGGGCAAGCTTGATCGTGCCCCGCTGGTGATCGATGAGCAGCATCGCGGCGTCTTTAGTGGTGAATGCGTTCTTCATGTTGTTCCTCTTCGTGTTAACTGATTTGCCTGGCAACTCGTGAGTGACACAACGGTTCATCATTGGAACCCGCCGAATGTGCGGACGGGCGACCAGGCGGGCGTGACTGGGGGAAGCGCCGGCACATCCACGGCTTCGGCATATCGGCCCGATGCGTACGCGGGCCGACCCTGGACAACCGTCAGCAATGATTCGATGTGTCCAATGGCGTCCTCGTCAACGGCGAAGTAGTCGTCGCTGAGCACCGCGAAGTCTGCGTACTGGCCCGGCGCGATGCGACCCTTAACCTGCTGGTCACCGGTGAACCACGCGCTTCCGATCGTGTACGCCTGGAGTGCCTCGCTACGGGTCAGGCGGTTGTCGTCTGCGAATAGGGTCAGCCCGCCGAGCGTGCGTCCGGTCACCAACCACTCAAGACTGAGCCACGGGTTGTGATTCGAGACGCGTGTCGCGTCGGTGCCCGCACCGACCGGGACGCCAGCATCGATGAGCGCTCGCAGCGGCGGAGCGTACCGCGCAGCCTCAGGGCCGTATCGGTCCGCGAAGAACTCGCCGGCAAACGCCATGCGGTTCTGGATCGCCACGCCGCCGCCGAGCTTCGCCAGGCGGCGGATGCTCTCGACCGACATCGTCTCGCCATGGTCGATTGCCACTCGGAGTCCATCCAGACCGTGCGTGCGGTCGGCCGTCTCGAGCACATCCAGAATTCGTGCGATCGACTCGTCATAGGTTGCATGGATCCGGATCGGCCATCGGCTCTCGACCAGGAAGGAAACGACGGCTCCCAGTTCGCCCTCCATGGCCCCGGCAAGCACCGGTCGTGGCGCCATGAAGTTCTCGTAATCGGCGGCCGCGGCCGTGAGGTTCTCGCCGGCACCGCTGGTCGTGAACCCGCGGAGCAGGTCGACCGCCCGGTTCATGCCGACGCGTTCCCGGCGGCTCCACGCGCTGTACTGGTCGAGTTCGCGCCCGGGATCTCCAGCGAAGAGATAGTTGCCGACTCGCAGGTTCAGGCGTCCGTCTGCGGCGAGCTTCTGGGACGCGGCGTAGTCGGCGGGAAACACGTGGCCGCCTCCACCCGGATCCACGACGCTCGTGACTCCGAAGCGGTTCAACTCGCGATAGAAGTGCAGAGTCGAGTTTACCTGATCCTCGATCGAGAGGCTGGGCAAGGCCGCTACCGTCCGGTACAGGATGACCGGGCTTGGCTCCGCGTGCAGAATTGCGCCCCCGTCCGCGGTGAGTTCGATCCTGCCACCCTCTGGCACCACGGTGTGCTCGTCGATACCAAGAGCTTCGACGCCTGCCGCGTTCAGGTAGCCCTTTGAGTAGAGAAACAGGACGAAGACGGGTGTGCGTGGCGCCGCACGAGTAAGTTCGGCAGGCGTCGGCAGCCGTCGTTCCTCAAACTGATACGGGGACCAGCCGCCGACTACGCGAACCCACTGGTCTTCCGGCGTTCGCAGCGCCTGGAGCCGGATCATCTCAAGGCCACGTGCAAGCGACCGTACACCGCCCCAGCGGAGTTCCGCGTTGTAGAACCGTCCGCCCCGAGTCGCGTGGATGTGCGAATCGTTAAGGCCGGGAATCACGCGACGCCAGCCGGCGTCAATCACGATCGTGTCCGGTCCGATGAGTGGTTCGACGTCGCGATTGCCCCCGACGATCGTGAACAACCCGCCGTCTACCGCGAACGCTTCGGCCTCTCCGAGATCGCTCTGGGTGGTGACCCGGGCATTGACGACGACCATCGCCGCAGGCTGAGCCATCGCAAACTCGGACAGGTACGCGCTCGCCAGGAGACCGATGGCCAACAGGATTCTCAGCGTCGCAAACATGGGCGCTCCAGCACCTCGAACGGGATGGACACCGCGGGGCATCACCCCGCGGCGTCCGATTGCAGCTAGTGACCTTCCTTGGCCCCGAACATGCCGTAGGCGTAGTCGATGCCCACGCCGTAGGCCCCGGAGTGCTCGCGCGCGATGCCGGTGACGGCGTCGTACGTGTCCTGGTGCGCCCAGTCTCGCTGCCACTCCAGCAGCACCTGCTGCCAGGTGACCGGCTTGGCTCCGGCCTGGACCATCCGCATCACCGCCATGTCGTGCGCCTCTTTGCTCGTGCCGCCTGAGGCGTCGGTCACGATATAGACCTCGTAGCCCTCGACCAAGGCCTCGATGGCCGGCATGGTCAGACAGACCTCGGTCCAGAGCGCAGCGATCACGAGCTTCTTGCGGCCCGTACTCTCCAATTCGGCCACGACCCGCTCATCGTCCCAGGTGTTCATGCTGGTCCGGTCGTAGATCGTGTGGGACGGGAAGACGGCCTTCAGCTCCGGGATCATGGGCCCTGAGAACGACTCGGCCGTGACCGTCGTGAGAACCGTTGGCACGTCGAATACCTTCGCGGACTTCGCGAGGGCCTCGACGTTGTTCCGCAGCATCTGCCGATCGTGCGAGTGCACCCCGAAGATCATCTGGGGCTGGAAGTCGATCAGCAGCAGCGTCGAATTCTCCGGAGTGAGCAGCACCGAGTCATTCCGGACCTGTGTGGCACGAGCCGTTGTGCCCTTGGCATACGCCGGCGTGGTCCCGATCGACACGGCCCAGAGACCTGCGGACGCGGCGAGAGCGCTCGTGACGATGAGGACCTGTTTCGGATTCATGGGATTCTCCTGCGTTACTGCACTTACTTATTGGGTACGGCGACGGCGAGCATCGAGGGCCAACGTACCGCTTCAACTGCTGGACACGAGTTCTCCCCGCGCCCCACCTCCGAGTAGGCGGAGCGCCGTCTTGGCGAGGTGGTGCCCGAATCGGGACGCCGTAGCCAGGTCACCGGGCGATGGTGCATGCCCAGGAGCCGTTCGGTCGGACTGCGTCATCAGGCCAATTGACGCACCGACACGGTTGATATCATCCGGCTTTCCGCCGTGGTCGTTCGTGCGATCCGGAGCCATTTCGACGAGTGGCACCCAGACCATTCCATGCTGGGCGGCCAGGGTGACCAAATAGAAGAGTGTCGTCTGCTTGTCTCCATGCAGTCCGCCGGAGTTCGTGAACCCGGCTGCGAGCTTGCCAACCCATCGCCTCTGCACCCACGTCCGGCTCGTGGCCTCGGCAAAGGCCTTGAACGTCGCGGAGGGACCGCCCATGTACGTCGGCGTCCCGAACACGATCATGTCGGCTGCCTCGAGCTCGGATACGCGGAGCGCGGCATCCTCCGCGTTTCCCAGTTCAGCGCTGCCGTTCGGGCCGAGCGACTCTTGCATCGCCCGGACGATCGTCTCCGCGACGAGCCGCGTGTGGCCGTTCTCGCTGTGGTACACCACGATGATCCGTGCCATGGTCCTTCTCACGACGGCTCCGAGTCGCTCCGTTGGGTCCATAAAGCGCGCTATCCGCCCTTGATCGCCGGTCCGGAAGGGAGCGTGCTGCGCCGCCGGCATTGGCACGACGTGCGGTCCGATCCCGGAAGATCACGACATCCGAAGCCGCATCGGGACATGGCCGAGCGGTTTTGCGGGAGGGGAAGTCCCCACAAGCTTGTAGAAAGCCGCTACAAGAGGCGGCAACTGGGCGTACACCTCCCGATCAGGGAGATGCGCCATGCCGAAGCACACGCACGACCTCCACCATCGCCAGACGAGCACCGAGGGCGCCGATGATCGCGCCATCCGGGTCGAGTCCGTGCTGCCACAGACATACGGAGAGCTGCGGGCACTCGCGCAGCATCGCCTGCGCGACTTTCCTGCCGAGCAGAGCCTTTGCCCGACCGAGCTGGTCCACGAGGTGTTCGTGAAGCTTGCCGCGGGCTCCTGCGAGAGCTGGCAGAGCCGAAAACACTTCATCGATGTCGCCGCGATGGCGATGCGGAGCGTGCTCGTTGATCGCGCCCGGGCGAGACTGCGCACCAAGCGCGGCAGCGGGGAGCGCCCGCGTCCTCTGGCAGAGGACGTCACCTGGATCGCACCGGATGATCACCAAACCGTGATGGTCGACGAACTCATCGAAGACCTGCGCGCGCAGGATGAAAGAGCCGCGCAGGTGGTCGTGCTGCGATTTATTCTCTCCATGCCCGAGCATCAGATCGCGTCAGTGCTCGGCGTAACACCTCGCACCGTTCGTCGCGACTGGCTCTTCGCACGCACTTGGATACACGGCAGAATGCTGGCAACCGATCGGGGGGGATGAAGATGTCCAAAAGTGAAGTGGATCCTTCGACATCGGATGAGTTCAAGGCGGCGTGGGAGGCGGTGCTCGACAGAGAGCCCCACGAGCGCCGCGTGTGGGTTCGCGATGCGTTTGAAGCCCAGAACGACCTGCGGATCAGGCTCATGCAGTTCATCGAAATCGAAGAGAAGATCGGTACGGAGTCGTCGACCAGCATAAACCCTGCACGCCAGATGCCCGGCACACCGCCAGACGCATTCGCCCTGCCCAGCAAGATCGGGCCGTATACGATCGAAGGTGTCCTGGGCAAGGGCGGCATGGGCTGGGTGCTCCGCGGGCGGCAGGACGGGCCCGTGCGACGAACCGTCGCGATCAAGATCGTGCGTCCGACGCTCAACCCAAGGGTGCTGCTCGATCGCTTCGATGTAGAACGTGCGGCGCTCTCCCGACTCTCGCATAGCGGGATCGCACGGATCCTTGATGCCGGCGCCGAGCCCTACGGGCCGCCGTACATCGTCATGGAACTCGTGGATGGTGCGCCAATTACGGACTATGTGCGCGAGCATGCCATCTCAACGAGGGAACGTGTCGAACTCTTCATCGATGTGGCCAACGCCATCCAGTATGCCCACTCCCGGGGACTCATCCATCGCGACATCAAGCCCTCCAACATCCTGATTGCGCCGGAGGACGGTCGGCCGCGGCCCAAGGTGATCGACTTCGGCATTGCCAAGCTGCTCGATGCCGGCGATGATCCAGTAATCACCACCTATTCGTTGCCCGGCCAGCTCATCGGGACGCTCGCGTACATGAGCCCGGAGCAGATTGTACGCGGGGGCGATGTCGATGTTCGATCGGACGTCTACTCGCTCGGAGTCGTTCTCTACGAGCTCGTCACCGGCCGTGTCCCATTTGGGCACGATGAACTTGCAACCCTCAGCCCCGCCGAGCTCGAGCGATTTGTCCGAGACGAGGCCGCGCCCCGCCCTACTGCGCCCAGGCGCGAGGCAAACAGAGCGAACTCCGCGGTCGACCGTGACCTGTCGAGCATCATGCTCAAGTCTCTCGAGAAGAACTGCGAACGTCGATATCGCTCGGTCCAGGACTTTGTCGATGATCTTGGTCGATACCTCGATGGAGCAGCCGTGTCCGCCCGGATGCCCAGTCGCTCGTATCGATTCAGAAAATTCTTGCGTCGTCACCGGGTCGTAGCGGCCGCCGGCTCGCTAGTCGCCGCCGCCCTCATCGCCGCAACCGCATTCTCGACCGCCGCGTTTGTGCATGCTGCCCGGGAGCGCGACAATGCGCGCGCATCGGAGCGCACGGCTTCCGCGACGACCGACTATCTCCGGCAGGTCCTCAACGAAGTCCGGGCGGAGCGTCTGGGTCCGGATGCCACGCTTCGCGAGCTTCTTGCCCACGTGGCGACCGAGTTTGACTCCGCCGCTCCCATCGATCCTGCAGGAAGGGCCAACGCGGCCCTTGCGATCGGCGAACCGATCTTCGCGACCGCCGACTACGAACGCGCCCGAACCGTGCTCGACCTTGGCCAGGCCGCCGCTGCGTCCGTGAATACGAACCAAGCCAGGATGCTGTGGGCACGGATCTCGTTCATGCTGGCACAGACCCAGATGTCCCAGGGTGATGCGGACCGTGCACTTGCAACGATAGAGGAGGTGCTCGCGAGTCAAGCTGCCGAACAGAGTCTAACACTTCGTTCGCGGGCGAGCACATTGCGAGCCAATCTATTCCTGATTCGCGGCGACTATCGAGCGGCGATCGAGCAGCAAAGGCAAAATGTCGTCGAGTTGCGAGAAGGCGATGCCGCCCCCAGCGCACTCGCCTTCGCGCTCCGCAGCCTCTCGCGATCACTCGCGGCTGTTGGCGAGACGGCGGAGGCGTCCGAGGCTTCCGCGGAGGCGTACGCAATCTCGCTGGATACGCTTGCGCCGGAGCATGCAGGATTGCTCCAGTCGGCCATCGGGTTTGCTATCGCTCTCATCTCAGATGGCCGGCCAACGGAGGCCGTAGAAGTACTCGAACCTCGGCTGGTTGTCGCCCGCGATTCGCTCGGCTCGAGTCATCCGGAAGTTGCGTTTGCAACCATGTTGTTCGCGACGGCGCTCAGCCAGAGCGGCGAGCATGACCGTGCAATAGCCGAAGCGCAGGGCGTCCTGGAACACGAAGAACTTAGGGCCTCGGTGTCCGAGGGGAAGTGGCTCGGCTGGCGGACGCAGCTGCCCGCGATCTTGCTTCGTGCAGGGAAGACAGAAGAAGCGGCCAGAGTTGTCGACGCGATCGTGGCCGAAGTCGATGCGGCTACGAGCTTGCCGATCCAGAAGCGCGCCGAGTACAGAGTCTCCGTCGGCCTGCCTCTGCTTACGACCGAACTCTCTGCGAAGGGCGTCGAGGTGCTCGGCGCGTCACATCGGCTTCTGTCGGATGCAGGCCGATCGGATTCCGCGCTGGCGAGTCGCGTGGCCCGTCGTCTCGCCGAGCACTTTGCCGAACTCGGCGACAGTACGCTCTCGGACAGCTGGGCCTCGAAACCCCAATAGCGAGGGCTAATCAAGCCCGGCGGTAACGCGCCAGGCTTCCATGCCTCGATCAGTCGGCGACCGGGAAGGCCCGCCGTTGCTCATCGGCGACCCATCGGCTGATCGCATCGCGTGGCACGCCGTGCAGCTCGAGAACCTTTGCGGCAAGATCGATGCCATGCGGCAGGTTGCTGTCGACAACACTGACGATGCCCAAACGCTCAAATTCGCCCTGGTCCCGGATGTTCCGGACGCCCCCGATGCGGATTAAATCCGGATACCGCGTGAGCACCTCGGGCGCGACGCGGCGGGCGAGATCCAGTTCGAGCTCAGGGATGATCACCATCGGGCGCTCATCAACACCTATGGCATCCGCAAACCGCAGGTCCGCAAGATCGCCGAAGATCGCGGCCAGTCCTTCGGCTCGGGCCTGCGCAAAGCGATCGAAGTCGCTTTCGACGATGAGGCTGCGGATGCCGTGGACCGCCAATCCCGCGGAAACCCGTCGCGCCGCCGGTCCGAGTCCGAAGATGACCGATGGCTGGGTGACCGACAGGACCTTCTCGTCTGCGGCGTCCGATTCCGTGCGCTCGCACCACCGTCGAGCCAACCCAAAGCCGACGCCCGCGATCCAGGGAGTCAACGCGAGGCTGAGCACGACGGCCATCGCGAGCGACGTTCGGAGCCTCTCGCCGAGCGCCTCCGAGACCGCGACGTCCGCCAGGATGATGAACGCAAACTCACTGCCCTGCGCGAGCAGAAGCGCCAATGCGATCGAAGGCGCGAACTTCGTGCGCACCACGAGGCATGCACACAGTATGAGCGAGGCCTTGATCAGCAAGTAGGCCAGGGTTGCCAGCAGTATCCAGTGCGCTCCGCGGAGGACCTCCACAGGCACGATCGACATGCCGATGCTCAAGAAGAAGAAGCCCAGGAGCAGCTCCCGAAAGGGCTTCGTCTCGGTCTGCACGGTGTACTGATACGGCGTGTCGGCAATCATCATCCCCGCAAGGAACGCGCCGAGCGTGAGCGAGAGGCCCGCGGCGCCGGTGACCGTTGCTGCAGACAGCACGAGGAGCAACGCGAAGCCCGTCATCGCCTCCGAGCTGCGTGTACGGGCGATCAGCGCGAAGACCGGTTCCACCGCGATCCGACGAAGCAGCAGCGCTGCTGCGAGGGCCGCCACCGTCTGCATCGCCGCGATACCGAGCGACCCGGGCAGCGAACGCTCGCCCGACGCGTCCGCCGAGAGCAGGACGAGCAAGCCGATGGCGAAAACGTCCTGCACGACGAGCACGGCGAGGGCGGATCGGCCGACGGGGGAGGCGTCGAGGCCCTTCTCAGAGAGAACACGCGACACGACGGCGGTGGAAGAGAGCGCGAGCGCTCCCCCGGCCAGTATGCACACGGCCAGCGGCGTCCCGAGCAACAGCAGGACGCCAATCAGCGTCCCGCCACAGAGCGCCATCTGGATGGGCCCGAGCCCGAAGACGTCGCGCCGGGCAGCCCAGATCCTCCTCGCAGAGAAGTGCAGCCCGATATCGAAGAGCAGGAACACGATCCCGAGTTCGGCAAGCAGATGGCTGGTCGGCGTCTCGCTGACCAACCCGAGCCCACCATGTCCAATCACGGCGCCGACGACGATGAAGCCAACGATGGAGCTGATCCGCGCCAAATGGCTAGCAACGACGGAGACGATGCCGGCGCTCAATAGCAGGACCGCGGGCAGGATGGCTTCGACTTGCGCGTTCAGGGATAACACTCACTCGCAGCGACCCGTGTGCCAAGCGTGGCTCGCATGGTACACACGAGCGGCGGTTGGTCGGGGCGGCACGCGTCGATGAATGAGCCCGCGACCCTGCCGGCGCCCTCGCAATCACCGCCGCAGAGGTCCGCCTGATCAACGATGTCCCCATCGGCGGAATTCTGCGGCCATCTGTCGCCCATTGCCCGCCGAGAGCCCGCGCAATGTGCTGCACGGCGAGGAACTGCACGCCGCCGGATGAGACCATCTTGCCGTCGAGCTTCGAGCAGATGCAGATCCGAAGGCCGCGGATCCTCGGATCGGGAGGCTCGCGGATCTGGCCGACACTCGTCATCGAGCCACTCCCGATCGAGATCGAGGGAGCAGCGAACGGCCTAGATCGAATCAGGTCGCCAATCGTCCAGAGTCGCTACCAAGAAGTAAAACCAGAGCGGGTGACCGGAGTCGAACCGGCGACATTCAGCTTGGGAAGCTGACGTTCTACCACTGAACTACACCCGCAATGCCGAACACATCCTGCCCGAGGGTGGCGTGCCCGCGGTTGCGACACTCGACGCAAAACGTACCAGAGGTCGTACCGAACTACCGCCAGGGCGATTGTACGCCCGCCTTCCATGGCGTCGAGAACGGCGAAGATGCCGGCTCGATTGGGGGACGGTCTACGGCCATCCACCCGCGGCCCTGCGGGACGGCACCGATCCGGCGACGCCTCGGAGGACGACGTCATGGGCAGGAGAATGGTCACGCCGGTCGGGATGGCGACCTCCCGCGGCAGCGTCTCCCGGCACCGGCCGACGAACGAGCCGCCGGTGCCCGAGGACGGATCGGCTTGGCCCGCAACCAAGGTCAGTGCACCAGCCAGAGTGCATCCGAAACCAGGCACACCCCGCCATACGAGCGCAAAGTGGCCCGGGCCGCCTCGATGACCGCCGGCGCAATGTCGGGCGGCACGGCGATGAGCACGCACGCGTTGTCGGACACGCCGCTCACGTCGTCGCCTCGCTGGGTGCCGCTGTGGCCGAGTCCCGACGCGTTGTGCAGGACGGTGTATCCGGTGGCGCCCGCGGCACGCAACCGCTGCAGCAGCCGCTCGAGGTGGAGCGAGTCGACCACGATCTCCAGCCGTGTAACGACACGCATGCCCTCGCCCGCGTGTGCATCTGATTCGTTCTGCATCAGGTCCACCAGAGATCGATGAGCATCGCGTACAGCGGGATGCCGACGATGATGTTGAACGGGAAGGTCACGCCCAGGCTCAGGGGCACGAACAGGCTCGGATTGGCGGCGGGGAGCGCCAGACGCAATGCGGCCGGCGCCGCGATGTAGCTTGCGCTGCCGAAGAGCACCGACAACAGCAGCGCATCGCCCGGCTCGAGCCCGAGCCCCCGGGCGGCGACGATGCCGATCGCCGCCTGGACCGGCGGCGCGAGGAGCGCGAAGGCGACCAGGAACACGCCCGAGCGCCGCAGGTCGCCCAGCCGGCGGGCCGCCACCAGCCCCATGTCGAGCAGGAACAGGCACAGCACCGCCTGGAAGGGATCCTTGACCAGGGGCTTCATCGTGGCCCAGCCCGACTCGCCCGAGAGGTACCCGATGACCAGGCTGCCCAGCAGCAGCACGATCGCGCTGTTGGCCAGCGACTCGTGCGCCATCGTGCGCCACTGCGGCCGCTCGACCGAAGAATCCCGCTGCGACCGACGCGCCAGCGACGCGAGCACGATGCCCGTAACGATGGCCGGCGACTCCATCAGCGCCATTGCGGCGATCAGGTGCCCGCCGTACTCGGTGCCCGCACGCTCCAGGAAGCCCACGGCGGTGATGAACGTCACCGCGCTGACCGAGCCATAGCACGCCGCGATGCCGGCCGCGTCGGCCGTACCGAGCCTCGTGCGCAGCACGAGATACCCGAGCACCGGGAGCAGCGTGCTGGAGAGCATCGCGACGGCGAGCGTCGAAACCACCGAGGCATCCATCCCGCTGCGCTGCAGCTCGTAGCCACCATGGAAGCCGATGGCAACGAGCAAGTAGATCGAGAGCGCCCTGGCGACCGCCGGCGGAATCGTCAAGTCCGAGCGGATCAGCGCAGCAACGAGCCCGAGTCCGAAGAACAGGATCGGCGGCGAGAGCAGATTCTGTGTCAGCGCCGATGGGTCCACCACTGCCCCTGCACGAGACGCCGCCGCAATCGCGGAAGGCCCTCCGCGCCGTCGAGCCTCCACGCCACACCCGACGGAGTGGACACCCTAGGTCCCTTCGCACAAGCCAAGAAATATTCGTGGCGGACACGCAGAGCGCGGATGCCTCGATGCGGATGCCTCGATGCGGATGCCGCCGAGCGGCGGGCCGAGCGCCGAGGGACCATCGCGGGTAGCATTGCGACCCCTGCAAACAGCGCCGTCCGGATCTGCCACCGGGATGAGGAACGCATGCATGCGAATCAGCTCGTATCCAAGGCGGATGGCCCTCGCGGGACTCGCGGTCCCGCTGGCTGCGATCGCCCTTGCCGGATGCCAATTCGGCCCGGGCACGCTGGCCGTCTCCAGCGCACACTACAGCGATGCCGTCCGCATTGCGCAGACCGAGCAGCTGCTCATCAACCTGGTGCGTCTCCGCTACCGGGACCACCCCGTGTACCTCAGCGTCACGAGCATCTCGACCCAATTCGAGGTCGGCGCGTCGGCGTCCATCGACGGCAGCATCGTCGAGGCCGGGGCCGACGTGCTCGGTCTCGGCGGTGGGATCGAGTATTCCGAGCGGCCCACGATCACTTTTGGCATCCTCAGCGGCGACGAGTTCGAGCGCGAGATCCTCGAGCCGGTGAGCATCAACACGATCGCGCTCCTCGCCGACTCGGGCTGGCGGGTTGATCGCGTGCTCCGCCTGACGGTCGAATCGCTGAACGGCCTCCGGCACGCGACCTCGGCGTCCGGCCCGACGCCATCGGCCGCGCCGGAGTTCCGCGACTTCCTCGAGGCGGTCACGCTTCTCCAGAGCCTCACCGAAGCGGGAGACGTCGAGTTCGAGTTCGCCCTCCGCGAGAAGGCATTCTCCGACCCGATCCCCCGCTCGCAGATCTCGGGCGACCACCTCATCAGCGCGGCGCGGCAGGGGATCGAGTTCAAGCGTGCCGGCGAGGGCGACGACTATCGCCCCACGTTCGAGGAGCGGCGGCTCGTGATGCGCATCCGCGCGCGAGCGGAAGACAAGGCCAACGTGGCCCGGCTGCGTGCGCTCCTTGGGCTCGATCCCTCGCTGGATCACTACGACGTCGTGGCCACGGACGACGCCGAGCAGGATCCGCTGCTGCCCCGCTCGGACCGAACGCAGCTCGTCCTCGACACCCGCTCGTTGCAGGGCGTGCTGTACCTGCTCTCCCAGGGCGTGCAGCCCCCGGACGCCGACCTAGCACGCCGCGTCGTGACCCAGACGCGATCCGAAGACGGCGGCGTCTTCCAATGGAGCGAGTTGCTCGGTGGGCTATTCCAGATCAGCCACAGCGACTCACGACCGCGCGATGCCGCGGTCGCCGTCCGGCATCGAGGCGTTTGGTTCTATATCGCCGACCACGACGAGACCAGCAAGTCGACCTTCCTGCTCCTACGCCACCTCTTCACGCTGCAGAGCGGAGAGCGGCCATCCATACGACCCGTGCTGACGCTCCCGGTGGGGTGACCCTCCGGCCGCACGACAACCGTCGATCCCGCAAGCCGTGCCAGAGCACACGGCGCGAAAGCCAAGCGAGTTACGTCGCGGCGAGCTCGAAACGGTCGAGCATCATCACCTTGTCCCAGGCCCGCACGAAGTCGCGGACCATCCGCTCGTGCCCGTCGTCGGAGGCGTACACCTCGGCGAGCGCCCTCAGCTGCGCATTGGACCCGAAGATCAGATCGCACCGCGTGGCGGTAAACCTCGCCTGGCCTGTCGCGCGGTCGTTGATGTAGAAACCCATCTCTGCCTTGTCGGCCGGCACCCACTCGTAGTCCATGCTGCACAGCACCGTGAAGAAGTCGTTGCTCAGCACGCCGGGCCGATCGGTGAAGACGCCGTGCTTCGAGCGGTCAACGTTCTGGTCCAGCACGCGGAGGCCGCCCACGAGCACGGTCCATTCGGGCGCGGTGAGTGTCAGCAGGTGGGCGCGATCGAGGAACAACCGCTCGGGCGAGACCTCGAAGCCCACGCTCCGGTTCATGTAGTTGCGGAAGCCGTCGGCAACGGGCTGCAGCCAGTCGAAGCTCTCCACGTCGGTCTGCTCCTGCGAGCAATCCGTGCGGCCGGGCGTGAAGGGCACCTCCGCGTCGACGCCGGCGTCCTTCGCGGCCTTCTCGACCGCAGCGCAGCCGCCGAGCACGATGAGGTCGGCCAGCGAGACCCGTGTGCCGTTCGCCTGCGCGTCGTTGAACTCGCGCTGCACGGCCTCCAGCGAATCGAGCACCCGCACGAGCTCCTCGGGCCGGTTGACCGCCCAGCCGCGCTGCGGATCGAGGCGGACGCGGGCGCCATTCGCGCCGCCCCGCTTGTCCGAGTCGCGGTAGTTCGAGGCCGACGCCCACGCCGCCGACACCAGCTCTGGAACGGTGTGGCCCGTGGCGAGGATGGCCCGCTTCAGCGTCGCAATGTCCTCATCACCGACAAGCCCATGGTCGACCGCCGGGATGGGGTCCTGCCAGAGCAAATCCTCGCTCGGCACGTCGGGACCCAGGTAGCGAACCTTCGGCCCCATGTCGCGGTGCGTGAGCTTGAACCAGGCCCGCGCGAAGCACTCCGAGAAGTAATCGAAGTCCTCGAGGAAGCGCTCGCAGATCTTTCGATAGGCCGGATCGACCTTGAGCGCCAGGTCGGTCGCGAGCATCATCAGCTCGTTCTGCTGGCCCTCGACGTGCGCGTCGGGCGTCGTGGGCGCGTCGTCGCTCTTGGGCTTGTACTGGATGCCACCCGCGGGGCTCTTCGTCAGCTCCCACTCGTACTTGAAGAGGTTCTCGAGGTAGGCGTTGTCCCACTTGGTGGGCTCGGGCGTCCACGCGCCCTCGATGCCGCTGGTCATGGCATACTGCGCGAAGCCCGTGCCCTCGGTATTCTGCCAGCCCATGCCCATGGCCTGCATGGGTGCGCCCTCGGGCGCGGGGCCGATCTTGTCGCCCGGCACGGCGCCATGGCTCTTGCCGAAGGCATGGCCGCCCGCGATGAGCGCCACGGTCTCCTCGTCGTTCATCGCCATGCGGGCGAAGGTCTCGCGGATGTCGTGGGCCGACGCGGCCGGGTCGCCGTCGCGCTTCGGCCCCTCGGGGTGCACGTAGATCAGCCCCTGGAAGCTCGCGCCCAGCGGGTTCTCCAGGTCCGAACTCGGCGTGCCCGCCTCGCCCCGCCACCGCTTGGTGCGGGTGACCATCTCGCCCGGATGCCCGCCGCCGGACTCCAGGCGATCGGCCGGAGGCAGGAAGTCGTCCACCGCCTTGCCATCCCAGAACTCGGGGCCCAGATAGATGCCGCGATCGGGCTCCCAGGTATCCACGCGGCCGCCGCCGAAGCCGAAGGTCTTGAAGCCCATGTCCTCGAGCGCGACGTTGCCGACGAGGATCATCAGGTCGCCCCACGACAGTGCGGCCCCGTACTTCTGCTTGATGGGCCACATCAGCCGGCGGGACTTGTCGATGTTGCCGTTGTCGTCCCACGAGTTGGTCGGCGCAAATCGCTGCATGCCAGTGCCCGCGCCGCCGCGGCCATCGGCGATGCGATACGTGCCCGCGGCGTGCCACGCCATCCGGACCATCTGCGGCCCGTAGTGCCCGTAGTCCGCGGGCCACCACGGCTGCGAGTCGGTGAGCATCGCGCGGATGTCGGCCTTCACCGCGTCGAGGTCGAGCGTCGCGAAGGCCCTGCGGTAGTCCTCATCGCGCAGCGGGTTGCCCATCGGCGGATTCTGGTGCAGCAGTTCGACCTGCAGCCGGTTGGGCCACCAGTCGCCGATCTGCGGCCGAGACCCCAGCGCGCCGCCGATGCGGGTGCCGCGGAAGGGGCACGCGCCGGATTGCTGCTGGCCGTTGATGCCGTTGGTGCCCGGCGTGCTGCTGGGCGTCGCACTCGTGGTCATGGGCGTGATTCCTGTGCGGAGGCGGAATTCACCTCGTGGCTTTCATTTAGAATGATTCTAGAGTAGCGGCCGCCGCCGCCTCGTCCACGCACCCCGGCGAAGCACCGGTCCGCCGGCGGCAGGAATCCCCGGAACACGCGCAAGGCGGCCTCCCGGGCCTCGACTTGGTAGCGAAGGCCCGCGTCCAGCGGCGATCGCGGAGTTGATCGCGCCGCGGGTCCGTCCTCCCCGCCAACCCACGGAGACGCCCCATGCACCGCAACCGACCCTCGACGCTGCTCGCCCTGTGCCTCGCCGGCATGGCCACCACGCCCCTCGCGAGCGCAGGCCACGCGAACACCGCCGGTGACACGCCCGCCCGGTACTCCGACGATGCGTCGCACGCCGGCGAACAACGCACCCTCCTCCAGGAACTCGCGATCTCCTTCCCCCACGCCACCCAGCGGCGGCACCTCGACGTCGACATCAAGCGGGGCGACATCATCGTCAGCGCGCACGACGGCGACGACGTCCGCGTACGGATCTGGGTGCCGGCCGATGCGGAGCACGCCCAGGGCGCCGACGGCGATGGGTTCCGCGCCGCGTCGGCCCGCCCGCTCGACTTCGAGATCCGCCAGGACGGCAACACCATCGAGCTTGACGCCAACGACTACCACCAGGTGACCCACGTCGAGGTGCTCGTGCCCCGCGCCATCGACCTGACGCTCGACTCCTACCGCAACGGGGTCATCCGCGTCGACGGCGTCCGCGGCCACGTCCGCGCCCGGAGCCAGAACAACGACATCATCCTCACCGACATCGCGGGGACCGCCGACGTGTACGGCTACAACGGAAGCCAGTCGGCCAGCTTCCAAGAGGTCACCGGCGAGCTCTCCTTCGAGACCTACAACGGCAACGTCGCCCTCACCCTCCCCGCCGGCGTCGAGGCCACGACCACGATCCGCGGCGGCCACCACGGCGTCCGCACGCAGTTCGAGATCGATCAACGGGCTACGACGCCCCGGGTGACCGAACGCAAGGACGGAAGCCTCGCCATCGACTTCGGCGAGTACGCCATCGGCGACATCAACGGCGGCGGCTCGAGCGTGCAGATCGAGACCACCAACGGCCGGATCGACATCCGCACGCCGTAGCACCCGATCTCTCCCTCCCCCAGCCCACGCACCGATCCGCCGCGACCCGCGTCGCAGGAGTTCCCCGCCATGTCCCGCACCAGAACCGCCGCGTCGGCGGGCGCGATCGCCCTCGCCGCCCTGACCACTGTCCTCGAGCCCGCCGCCGCGTCCGCTTGGCAGGCCGACTGCCCGCAGCCCGAATTCATGCAGCGGGCCGACATCCCCGGACTCGGCCTCGCCGAGGTCTCGGGCGAACAAATCGACGTGTCCGCGTTCGGCTACGCCGAGCGACCCAGCGCATGCGTAACCGAGTCCACGATCTTCGAGGCGGCCTCGCTCACCAAGCCCGTCGTGGCCTACGCCGTCCTGCGGCTGGTCGATCGCGGACGGCTGGGCCTCGACGATCCGCTCGTTGACCTGCTACCCACGCTGCCGCTGCCCCCCGATGACCCACGCAGCGCACGCGTCACGGTCCGCATGGCGCTCTCCCACAGCACGGGATTGCGCGGCCCGGACGATCGCACCCTGGCCTTCGAGGACGACCCGGGCGAGGCGTTCCGCTACTACCCCCCCGGCTACCGCCTCGTCCAGCGGGCGATCGAGCACCTCGAGAATGCCACGCTCGAGGAGATCGCTCGCCGCGAGGTCTTCGAGCCGCTCGGCATGCAGAGCAGCTCGCTGGTGTACCGCGTCGAGTTCGCCGATCGCCTCGCCACCCGGCACCGCATGCTGGGAGAGCCGATCGAACGACAACGCGAGCCCGGCCGCCCTGCGAACGCGGCCGCCAGCCTGCTCACCACGCCCGGGGACTACGGCCGGTTCCTGCGCGCGATGCTCGACGGCGAGGGCCTCACCACGGACTCGCACGCCGCGATGCTCGAGCCACAGATCCGCGTACCGGGCACCAACGGCGCCGTCGCCTGGGGCGTCGGCTGGGGGCTCGAACCCGATCGCGGCACCTTCTTCCACTGGGGCGACGACGGCGCCGCCAAGTGCTTCACCATGGGATCGACCGATCGCGACGAGGCCTTCGCCTACTTCACCAACAGCTTCTACGGCATGGCCGTCGCCGGCGAATTCGCGGCCGACCTGCTCCCGGGCGACTCGCCCGCGGTGCAATGGCTCGGCTACCCCTCGTGGGACGCCCCCGAGCGGCTCGCCCGCCGCGACACCGTCCGCGCCTTCGTCGAGGGCGACGCCGATCGGGGCATGGCCACCTTTGAGCGCTACCAACGCGAGCATCCGGAGCTGGACATGGACGCCGTCGCCAGCTTCGTGTCGTGGATCCTCGACGGCCGGTCGCTGCACGACGGCCGCGTCCGCCTGCTCGCCCGGCAGATCGAACGCCAGCCCGGCAACGCGGGACTCCAGCTCGATCGCGCTCGTTCCCTCCGAGCGCTCGGTCGGAGCGCCGAGGCCATCGACGCACTACGCGCCGCGATGCCCCTCGTCGATGCCAGCACCGCGGCATCGATCACGGGCCAGATCGGCTGGATCGAGGACGAACTGGCGGCAGCCGACCCGGCACGTGCCGGAGCCCGTCCGCCGCTCGAGCAATTCGTCGGCAGCTATGGCCCGCGGCGGGTCTCCATCGAGTCCGGCGCAGCGGTGTACCAGCGCGGCGACGGCCCAAGGTTCACGCTGCGATGGATGCGCGGCACGACGTTCGCCCTCGAGGGCAACGACACGTTCCGGATCCGCTTTGTGCCCGGGCAGCAACGCGCCACATCGATCATCGGCCTCTACGCCGACGGCCGCACCGACGAGTCGCCGCGGAGCGACTGACCAGTGCCGCGCACGCCCCCCGCTACTCGCAACCCGCGTCGAACGCGTTCTGGAAGCACAGGAAGTCGAACAGCGTCAGGCTTCCGTCGGCGTCGCAGTCGGTCTCGGGCAGGCCGTCCTGGAAGGCGTTCTGGAACGCGAGGAAGTCGAAGAGGGTGAGCACGCCGTCGCCGTCGAAGTCCGCGTAGCAGTCCGCGGCGCATCCAGTGCGGCGGATGATGCCCGCGACCTCGACCGCCGGATCGCCGACCAGCGTGAAGTTGCCGGCGACGTACAGGTCACCGTCCCACACGTGCAGGCCGAAGGCCGACGCGAAGGTCGAGGTGGGCACCGCGGGCTGGCTGGAGATGCCGCCGTCGACGGTCACCCAGCGATCGCCCTCGAGCCGCGCGACGTAACCGATGTCGGGCATGGCCGTACCCGCGAGATACAGCGCGGGCCCGTTGCCATCGTCCCACACCTGCAGGTCGATGACCGCGCCGCCGAGGTCCTGGCCGACCGCCTCCCACGACACGCCGTCCCACTTGTACACGCTCGTCCGCGGCTCGCCCGGCGCGGTCAGCGATCGCCCGCCGACATACAACGCCGGGCCGTTGCCGTCATCGAACACCGCGAGCACACCGGCGTCGGCGGTTGGACTCGAGCCGCCCAGGCCGGTGCCGACCTCCTCCCACGCGCCGTCCCGGAAGCGCGCGATCAGGTCCGTGCCGGGCTCCGCGTCGATGCTGTCGAAGCGGCCGCCGGCGTAGAGGGCGGGGCCGCTGCCGTCGTCGAACTGCTCGACGCCGAACACCGTCGGGCTGAAGACGCCCTCGATGCCGATGCCTAGCCCGATGGCGGCCCACCGCTCGCCGTCCCACTGCGCCAGCCCGCCGGCGTCAATGCCGCCGATGGTCGGGAACGCCCCGCCGGCGAACATCCGCGGCCCGTCGCCCAGGTCGCCCTCGATGAGCGACCAGATCGAGTTGGGCGCCACCAGCCCGCCGCCCATCGACGACCACGACACGCCGTCCCACGCCGCGATCGACTGCGTGTCGGGCTGCCCGCCCGCGCTGGCGAAGAAGCCCGCCGCCACCAGCTGCTCGCGGCCGTCGACCTCGAAGGGCAGCAGGCTCGTCAGGAAGCCGTTGGTCGAGCCCGTGCTCAGCCCCGGGCTGCCGACGCGGGACCACGCCTCGGCAGCGCGATCCCACTGAGCGATCAGCGTCGTGCCCGGCACGCCGATGAAGCCCGCGAACGAGCCGCCGGCGTACAGACGCTCGCCGGTCCCATCATCCCAATTCGCCATGGGCTGCACGTAGCCGCGGCTGATGCCGGGCTGCCCGATGGTCCCATCCCACGCGGGCGTGCACTGCCCCACTGCCGCCCCGCCGGCCGCACAAA
Source organism: Planctomycetota bacterium (assembly GCA_039819165.1). NCBI lineage: Bacteria > Pseudomonadati > Planctomycetota > Planctomycetota bacterium. The sequence goes on along the minus strand of JBCBSM010000002.1, from coordinate 9,514 downwards.
CCGCGATTCCCCACCACACCCCAAGCCTCGCCGTCCCCATCGCGTCCACCCCTTTCCACTTGCCAGCAGTGTAATGCACCCTCCGCCCGGGAGCGTGGCCACCCGCCGACCGATCGGCCGGGGCCGCCACGTCGCGTCCGGTAACACGGCCCGCACGCCAGCGAGGCCAGCCGGTCGATCGCAGGGGGAACGCATATGGCCGTCGCACGCCACGCCGAGCAGCACCACCGATCCGGCGAGGGTCGATTCGCCACCCTCGAGAACGCCGGCCATGCACTGATCGTCAAGGTCCGCGGCCCCAGCCTCTCGGACGAGGATGCCGCCGGCGTGCTCGCCCAGGTCGCCGGACACGTCGACCGCTGCGGCGGCCGCGTCGTGCTCGACCTCACGGGCGTGGAGTTCATGGTGTCGGCGGGCATCTCGATGGTGCTCGAGCTGCGGGAGCGCTGCCACGCCGCCGGCGGCCAACTCGCGGTGTGCGGGCTGGCGAGGCCCATCGCTAGCGTGCTGCACTCCACGCGGGTCGATCGCCTAGTGGTCGTGGCCCGCACCAGCGAACGGGCCGCCCGCAAGATCGCCTGACGCCTCCGGACCGCCGAAGGGGCGCCCTAGCGCCGCCGCGCGACGCGGCCACCCAGCCGCCGCGGCGGCAGCTTGGTGGGCACCACGCCCCCGGGAAACTTGTCCTCGCTCGCCTCGGTGGGCAGCACCGCACCCTGCCGCTCAAGGGCCTTGCGGCGGAGTTGCTCGTCGCGGCGCTCGGCCTCCTGCCGCTGCTCGCGAACCTGCCGCGGCTCGGGCCCGGGCTCGAAGTCGGGGTAGCTCATCGGCGGGATGTGGGCGTTGGCGCGGTTCTCGATCTCGGTCAGCAGCTTGCCCTGCTCGGGCGTCACCAGGCTCCACGCGATGCCGCCTCGGCCCGCCCGCGCCGTCCGGCCGATGCGGTGGATGTACAGGTCCGGGTCCTCGGGCAGGTCGTAGTTGATGACGTGGCTGATGCCCTCGACGTCGATGCCGCGGCTGGCCAGGTCGCTGGCGATCAGCACCGCGAGCTCGCCGCTGCGGAGCCGCTGCATCACGCTGTTCCGCCGGCTCTGCCGCATGTCGCCGTGGATCGCCACCGCGTCGATCTTGTGGTCCCGCAGGTGCTTCTCGAGATCGTCGACCACCCGCTTGAGCCGGCAGAACACGACCGTGAGCGCGGGCTCCTCGTGCGTCAGCAGGTGCAGCAGCAGCCGCTTCTTGTCCCAGGGCTGCACGCTGATGTAGTGCTGCTCGACGACGCTGACCGTCAGCGAGCCCGCCGACGCCACCAGCTTCTCGGGGTCCCGCATGTACCGCCGCGCGAGCTTCTCGATCTCCTCGGTCAGCGTGGCCGACACGAAGATGGTCTGGCGGTCCTTCGGACAGGCGCCCAGGATCTTGCGGATGTCCTCGCGGAAGCCGATGTCGAGCATCCGGTCGACCTCGTCGAGGATCGCCACCTGCACGCGATCGAACCGCAGGTAGCCCCGCCGCTCCATGTCCATGACCCGGCCCGGCGTGCCCACGATGATCTCGGGCTTCTTCGCCAGCCGCTTGGCCTGCTTCTCGATCGGATCGCCGCCGTACACGGTCACGACGTTCAGGTCGCTGTACTTGCCCAGCGTCTCGAGCTCGGCGGTAATCTGCAGCGCAAGCTCCCGCGTGGGTGCCAGCACCAGGCCCGCGAAGGCGTCCCCCGGATCCACCAGCGACAGCAGCGGCAGACCAAAAGCGGCGGTCTTGCCCGTGCCGGTCTTGGCCTGCCCCAGCACGTCCTTGCCCTCCAGTGCGGGCGGGATGAGCATGGCCTGGATGACCGTGGGGTGGACGAAGCCCTCTTCCTCAACGCCGTCGAGCACGTCCTCGACCAGATCGAAGTCCTCGAAGGTCACCGTGTCGTCGAAGATGGTCTCGTCCCGCTCGGCGTCGTCGGCCGGCTTGCTGCGGGGGGTGCTGCCGGGGTTATTGCCGGGATTGCCGCGGGGCTTGGTCTGCGAACGCTCCCGGCCGCCAGCCTTCGGATTCTCACCTACGCGGCTGCCGCGACCGCGCTCGTCCCGCGATCCGCCGCGGTCGTCGCTCCGCCGACGTCCATCGTCGGGTCGGGCCTCGCCGTTGTCGCGATCGCGATCGCCGCGCGGGCGATCGTTGCGGTCGCGACCATCGCGATCCCGGTCGTCCGTCTTGCGCTCTCGGTCTGCACGCGGCCCGCTGGGAATCTCGATGGGCTTCGGCGGCCGCTCGTCGCGGTCGCGCTTGGCGGGTGCCGATCGCGCCTCCGGCCGCCGGCCCTCGGATTCACGCCGCGCAGGGCGGAGCTCCGGCTTGGGCTGGCGGTCGGCCTTCGGCCCGGAGGGAACGGTCAGGCCACCGCGCGCGGGCCGAGGTGCGCGCGATGGCCGGCGCTGGCCATCCTCGTCGTCGATGGCGATCGAGCGGATCTCGGTGCGGGTCACGCGGCTGCGGGACGAACCCCGCCGGCCACCGCCCGATGGAGCCTTCTTGGTCGTCCGTCCGCCGGTCTTCTTCGTCGTCCGCACGCCGCCCCGCGAGCCGGCCGCGGGGGCCGTCTTCTTCGTGGTCTTCTTGCTGGTCTTGCGCACGGTCTTCTTGGAGACCTTCTTGGAGGTCTTCTTCGAGCCGGCCTTCGCCGTCTTCTTGGTCGTCTTCTTGGCCATGGATGTCCTCATGGGGGGCGAGCGCCCGCCGCAATCGCGGAACGACCATCGTAGCACGACCCCACGCAACCATCGGGGGCCATTCGAGAACCCCCGCGGCCCTAGTCCGCCGGGCGGCGGAAGAACATCGAGCCGAAGGTGTACCGCGCCGCGGGGTGCTTGCGGTTGAGCGCGAACCGCTCGCCGGTATCCGAGAACGGGCCGCCCACGAGGGGGAGCCCGATCAGGTCCGCCAGCCGGTGCGCGTCCTCCATCGTGCGCATCGGGGCCTCCATCGGCCCGTCCTCGCCGAAGTCGAAGGTCACGCACAGCATCCCGCCCGGGCGCACCAGCCGGCCCATGCGGCTGGCGACCCGCTCCTGCTGCGGCGGCAGGATGTGCTCGATCACGCTGAAGCAGTACACCCGGTCGAAGCCCGACTCAGGGGCGCCCAAGTCGGCCGCGCTCGGATCGACCTCGCCCAGGTTGTCCATGCGGGCATGCAGATCCAGCCCCTGGCGCGCCGCCGCGGCGTTGGACTGCTCGGTCATCGTCGGATCGATGTCCAGGCACACCACGCGATCGCCCAGCGAGGCCAGGTAGAGGATCGGCAGCGTCATCGCGCCACCAACGTCGAGCACGTGCAGCGGCCCGCCGGGCGACCGCGTCGGCCCGCTGGCCGCGGTGAGCGCGAGCCCGCGGCTGTACTCCCACATCTTGTGGCGGCGGACGTACCACCGCTTCTTGACGTACCCGTTCACTCCCAGCGGCTCGCCCTTGAGACGCCAGCCGCGGGCCCACCGCTTCATGTCGGCCACGGTGGGCGCGATGCGGGGGTCGCGGGCGTCCTCGAAGGCCAGCGTCTTGTTGACGCCGGCGAGATCGATCGTGTCGGCGGTGGCGGTCACGGATGCTCCGGGGAGGGCTCGGGGGTCGCCTGAGGGGTCTCGGCGTCGGCATCCTGCAATTCGAGCAGGCACACGTACTTCATGAAGGTGTAGGCCGCCATCGCGCCCGCGGCCGCCCAGCCCCGGCGGCCATCCAGGAAGCCGCGGCGGACGATCACCTCCCGCACGAAGGCCGATGCCGGCGACAATGCCAGCTTCAGCGGCGACGCCCGCTTGCCCGCGGCGTGCAGGCTGCGGGCGGTCAGCTCGGCGTGCCCCGCGTGCTTGCGCATCAGCTCGGCGAAGCTCGCGAAGCTCGCGTGCCGCAGGTCCCCCGCGAGATCGGCTTCTCGGGTCTGGCCGGGATCAACGGGCCGCAGCTCGTCGTGCGGATCGAGCCCCTGCCAGCGGTACCGCTCCCGCCGGACCAGCCGCAGCCGCCACTCGGGCTGCCACGCGTGCTCGAAGAAGCGGCCCCGGTACCAGACCTTGCGGTTGACGCGGTACCCCGTGGGGCCCTCCTCGTGCACGAGGTCGAGGGCCTCGATGGACCGTCGCAGCTCGGGCTCGAGCGACTCGTCGCTATCCAGCGACAGCACCCAGGGCTGGGCGCAGCGCTCTAGGCCGAACTGCTTGGTTCTGACGTAGCCCAGCCACTCGGTCTCGACGACGCGGCAGCCGTGGTCGGCGAGGATCTCGAGCGTGCCGTCGGTAGACCCCGAGTCGATCGCGACGATCTCCTTGCCCAGTCCCCGGACGCTCTCGAGGGTGCGGCCGATGGTGCCGGCGTTGTTCTTGCACACGATGCACACCGAGAGCGGCTGGGGCTGCGGGGTCATGCCGTCCCCAGCAAAGCGCGCCCGGGGCGGGACATCAAGCCGATATGCTCGTTTCCGATGGCGGACGGGGGCGCATGGCGGGCGACGCGGGCGGCGGCGGGCGAGGACGGCCCGGCGTGGGCCCGCGCGCTGGAGGCCGAGCCCTGGCGGGACGCCGCCCGTGCCCTCAAGGTCGACGGCGACACCCGCGTCCTGGCCGCCACGCTGCGGAACCGGGCCGTTGTGCTCAAGTTCGGCCACCTCGGCGTGCGGGCCCGGGCGATCAAGGCCCGGCTGGGGCTCTCTCCGGCAGATCGCAACTGGGCCGGCGCCGCCCTGCTGGCGGCCGAGGGCATCCCGTGCGCCCGGATGCTCGCCCTGCTGGCCGAGCGGCCCTCGCCCGGGACGCCGCCGCGGCAGTGCCTGATCTCGGCCTTCGAGCCCGGCGAGACCCTGCTGCACTACGCCCGCCTGGCGCACGCGGGCGAGCTGGCATTCCGCCGGCAGCGGCGGCTGGCCCGTGCGGTCGGCCTGCACGTGGGGTGCATCCTGGCGGGCGACCTCTACAACCGCGACAGCAAGCCCAGCAACCTGATCGTGCGGTGGGACGACGATGCTCCGGGCGACCCCGCCCGCGACATCGCAGACGACGCATGGCCCTCGCTGACGGTCGTCGATTGCCAGGGCGTGCGGCGGCTGGTCCGCAAGCGGGCCTACCGCAGCATGCGGATGCAGGCGTCGCTGATCCTCGAGCCCATGGGTCTGTGCATGACGCCCCGGCGGCCGCACATCGCGCGCACCCTGCGCGCCACCATGGCGGCCTACGCCGCCCGCCGCTACGCGGGCGTGCCCGTGGAGGCGGCGCTGCGGCTGGACCTCAAGGCCGAGCACGAGCTGCTGGCCTCTATTCCCGAGCGGGCGATCGCCGGCTGGCACCGCATCGCCGAGCGGATCCGCGTGCACGGCGACCCGACGCCCCGCGTCGACCCGCTGGCCGAGCCCGACCTTCAATAGCCCATGGCCCAGCCCGTGCGGCGACAGCCCGATCTCGGCACCGAGGCCCGCGTTCCGCCCTGGCAGCTGGAGTGGTGGCGGGTGCCCTTCCTGCACGAGGAGGCCGAGGACGCCGGCGGCGCGACCATCAGCCGCTTCGAGCTGCCCGAGCGGCCCATGCACAAGGTCGCCCTGCCGCGCGACGCGACGGCGCTGCACACCGGCGAGCGGCTGGATCCCGACGCCAACCGCTGGCCCCGCACGCCGCTGCTCGCGAGCCGCGCGACGCCGTGGCTGGCCGAGCTCGACGACCTGTACGCCGCGCCCGGGACCTATCCGACCTCCGTTGCGCCCGAGGCCGGCCTGCTGCTGCACGCGCTGGCGGCGAACATCCGGCCCGCCACCGTCTTCGAACTGGGCGTGGGCTTCGGCGTGTCGACGATCTGGATCGCCAGCGCCCTGGGGAACGACGCGCGGCACGTCGGCATCGACGACTTCACGCCCATCGGCCCCGAGCCCGGTGGCGATCGGCTGGACGCGGTGCGGACGCGGCTGGAGCGTGCAGGCGTGGGCACTCGCGTGCGGCTGGTCGAGGGGCACACCAGCCACGCGGCCAAGGCGCTGCACGCCGAGTTGCGGGACTCGGGCGGCGTGCAGCTGGCGGTCATCGACGCCGACCACACCGTCCGCGGCTGCTGGCACGACCTGTGGGCCGTCGAGCCGGTGCTGGCGCCCGGCGGCTACGCGATCCTGCACGACACGAATCCCCAGGCCGCGGGCTGCGACGGCCCGCGTGCGGTGCTCGACTGGCTCGACGCGCTCGCCGTCGGGCTGTACGAGCGGGTCGAGCTGCCGCTGGCGCCGGTGGATATGGGGCTTGCGGTGCTGCGTCGAATCGGCTAGGGGCTGCTACCCTGACGGATGCCGAAGGGCATTACTGTTCCCAAGAGCACCACGGGCACCACCGACGCTCCCCGCGCGGCCGAAACGCTGCCGCCGCTGCCCCACCGGCCCGATCGGCTGGCGATCGTCATCCCGATGTACCAGGAGGCGGCCCGCATCGCGCCGACCGTGGCCGACGTGCTGGCGACGCTGCACGGCTGGTCGCTGCCGGCGCAGCTCGTGCTCGTCGACGACGGCTCGACGGACGGCACGTCCGAGGTTGCCCGGCGGGCCATCCACGACGCCGGGCCCGCGGCGGATGCCGCCGACTGGGTGCAGACACGGGTGCTGCCGCACGAGCGCAATCGCGGCAAGGGGGCGGCCGTCCGCACCGGGCTGGCCGCCGCGATCGAGACCGGCGCGGACTGGGCGCTGATGATGGACGCCGACAACGCTGCGCGGCTGCGGGAGATCCGCTGGCTGCTGCCCCACGCTCGCGGCATTGCGCCCGCCGCGACGGCCGACTTCGTCATCGCCTCCCGCGCCACGCCCGACGCCGACGTGCGGGCCGTCGCCAGCCGCAAGCTGACGGGGCTCGCCTTCCGTGCGGCGCTCGGGTGCATGGGGCTGCGGCTGGCCCGCGACACGCAGTGCGGCTTCAAGCTGTACTCGGCCCGCGCCGCCCGGCTGGTGCTCGAGCACGCCCAGGAAGATCGCTACGCCTTCGACATTGAGCACATCGCGCTATGCCGGCGCGCCGGGCTGGGCGTCGCGGAGATCGGCGTCACCTGGCGGCACGTCGACGGCAGCAGCATCAGCCCGGTCCGCGATGGGCTCAAGATGCTCCGCGAGGCACGGCGGATCGCCACGCGGCTGCGCACGCTGGACGTCGCCGCGCCCGATGAGGCCCGCTCCGAGCTGGAGGCCAAGCCCGCGGGCGAGCCGACGCGGATCGGCGCGTGACGCGCGCACGCGGGTGGCGCTACCGCGCGGTGCGCGCGGCGTCGGTCGCCGTGATCATCGCCGCCGCCGCGGTGCTGGCCTGGGCGATCGCCGGGTCGGCCTCGGACCTCGCGAAGCACGAGTACAGCGACTTCGCGCACTTCTACAACGCGGGCCTGGCGACGCGGCTGGGCGAGACGATCTACCCGCCCACGCCCGACCTGCCCGTGCCGCCCTACCTGCCCGACGGCGCGGGCTACATCTACCCGCCCACGGCCGCCGCGGGCTTCGCGCTGCTGGCGATGCTCTCTGCCGGGACGGCCGCCGCGCTGTGGCTCGCGGCGAACTCGCTCGCGCTCGTCACCAGCCTGCTGCTGGCGGCGCGGGCGTGCCTGCTCGATCTGGATCGCCCGGCGGGAATCACGCCGACGCTGTTCGTCGCCGCGCTGCCGGTCGTGCTGCTGGCCGACAAGCTCAAGAAGTCGCTGGCCTACCTGGGCACCGACGTGCTGGTGCTGTCGCTCTTCGCCTTTGCGCTGGCGGCGATGCGGCGGGCGCCCGTGCTCGCCGGCGTGCTGCTGGCCGGGGCGGCGACGATCAAGTACACGGCGGCGGCCTTTGCGCTGTACTTCGTGGTCCGTCGCTGCTGGGCGGCGCTCGCGGGCTTCGCGGGCGGGCTGGCGATGCTCGCGCTCGCGCCCGCGTTGGTCTACGGCTGGGATCGCAACCTGGGGTACTGGGGCGTGGCGCTGGGGGGCGTTGCGCGGCTGCTGGGTGCGGACGTGCCCCGAGACCAGGGCGCGCCCATCCACGAGCTGGCGTGGATCAACAGCGTCTCGGTGCCGAGCGCGATGATGCGCATCGCCGCGACGCTCGGCCTGCCGACCGGGGCGGCGCTGCTGGCCACCGCGTTCGTGGCGGCGGGGTGCGTGGGGATTGCGTGGGCGATCTATCGACGCCGGGGGCTGGCGTTGTGGCGGCCGGCGGGCCACCCGCGTGCGCTGCGGCCGCTGGAGTGGGCGGGCGTGGTCGTGGTCGCGCTGGCCTTCAGCCCGCAGACCACGACCAACCACGCCACGCAGCTGGCGGTCGCGATGCTGCCCGCGGCCGTGCTGCTATTGCCGCAACGCGATGGCGCGAGCACCCCCCGCTGGCCCATCGTGCTGGGGCTGACGCTCGCGGTCACGGGGCTGATGCTGCCGCCGGGCGGCCGGCAGTTCGAGGACGCCGTCCACGCCTGGCGGTTCGTGGGCGGCGCGACGTGGCTGGTGCTGGGGATGTATGGGCTGGTGCTGTGGGGTGGGGTGCGTCACTTGTTGAGCGTGGAGTCGGCGAAGCCGGCGGCCACCTTGCGAACAGTGAACCCATAGCCCGTCTTGATCCACGACCCGATTCGCCCCAACAGGCTGCGACGCGCCTCGACGATGTCCTTGGCGCGCTGCTCGGGATCGAGCATTTCTGGCGCTGGCTTCGCCTCGATCTCTTCGGCGACCTTGGCAACACCGCGGCCCGCCGCCTCGCGAACCTGGCGCTCCAGTTGCTCATCGCGTGACGTGCGCTGGCGGGGCTGGGCGGTATTGTCTGCGTCCGAGCTGTCCCCGCTCAGCGCGACATGGATGTTGCGATTCTCGATGACATGCCCTAGCTGACCAATCAGCCGCGCCGCATCATCGGCGTTCTTCGCGGTCACGCGGATGGTCGCCCGCCGGGTCACGACGGCACCACCACGCGAGAATCGACCGTTGAGTCGATCTCGACCGGGCCGATGACGAGTCCCCGTCCGCCATTGGCTCGGTAGAACCGCTCCATGTCGCCGCCGAGTTGCTCGACGAGTTCGAGCAGTTCCGCGTCGCTCACGCCATCAGGAATCTCGATCGTGACATCCAGCGCCTTGTCGCCAACCCGCTCCTCCTTCGCCTCCTCCGGCCACCCCTCCGGCTCGCCCTCGGGCCACAGCGGGCCGAAGAACGCCGGCGGCACCGGCGTGCCGTGGGTCCACGCCTCGGCCTCGGTCGCGGCCAGCAGTAGCTCGTAATCCGCGGCGGCGGCGGCGTAGGCGGCGGCGTGGGCGGCGGCGTAGGCGGCGTAGGCGTCGGCGGCGGCGGCGGCGGCGGCGCGGGCGGCGGCGTCGGCGGCGTAGGCGGCGGCGTCGGCGTAGGCGTCGTAGGCGGCGTCGTAGGCGGCGGCGTGGGCGGCGGCGCGGGCGGCGGCGCTGCGGCAGGCGGGGCCCGAGGTCCTGCACGTCAATCACAGCGTGTGGCAGCCCAGCGTGGCGGCCGAGGTCTGTCCGCCCCTGGGCATCCCGTTTTTC